>JAYTWO010000244.1:0-8623 GCA_043743415.1 Planctomycetota bacterium | reverse complement strand
CGGGCCCGCCCCACGACTGGACGGACAGTTCGCTTATGGCAGCCGCTTCACGCGGATGTTCTTGTAGGCGATGACGCTCTTCGGGTCATGAGCCTGCAGGGCGAAGATGCCGCCTTCCGCGCTCAGGCGACGCTCGAAGTCGCTGCTGAACGCCTTCTGATCGGCGGGCTCTTCGTAGTCGACGACGACCTTGTCATCGAGCTTGATGGTGATGTGCTGGCCCTTGACGATCACGGTCTCGGTCCACCACGTATCGTCAGCGATGTGAATCTCCTTCACGTCGACGATGCCGTATAGGCTGCCGCTCTTCTTGGGGTCGCCGTGGGTGTTGTTGACCTGGCACTCCTGGCCGTACTTGGGCCAACCGGTTTCCTGGTACTTGGTGTGGACGTAGATGCCGCCGTTGCTGCCCTTGGTGGCCTTGCAGTCGACTCGCAGTTCGAAGTTCACGAACGGCTTGTCCGCACCGACGTAGAACATGTGGCTGCGTTCACCATTGGCGACCAGCGTGCCATCGACCAGCTTCCACGATTCAGGATTCTCAGTGCTCGCCTTCCAGCCTTCGAGTGACTTGCCATCGAAGATGACCTGGAAGCCCTCTTCGTCCGCAGCGTTTGCGTTCATGATTCCGAGGCCCAGAGCCAAAGCCCCGACCAGTCCCAGCAGTGCCTGTTTCATCGTGATGTCCTTCCACAGGAGGTTTGAATACGGTTCCGCGCGGATCCCACGACCACGTGCATGCGCGGATTTCTGGAATACCGCCACGATTCTGGCCAGCGAGGGGGAAGCATGCAACTCAGTGGAGGTTCCAGGCCACGGCGGTGTGTGCTTCCGGAAAGTCGGTCGCGGCAGAAATCCACCACAGTGCCTCATGCCCCAAGGTTTGTGAGCCGCAGATGAACGCAGATGAACGCAGATGAAGAGGCTCAACGACGAGTGCGATTCGTTCGCGATCAGTCTATCCACTGCTATTATCTGTGTTCTCCGCGTTCATCTGCGGCTCACCAATTCATGGATTTCTCCCAAGCTCTGTGCCTTGTCTCAGCCAGCGGGTTGAACAGAGTGCCTCACGCGAAGTCGAGAAGGCGCGAAGAAGACGGGACGCCAGAACCCTTCTCTTCTTCTCGCCTCCGCGCCTTCGCGTGAGTACTCTGAAGTCCGGAATCGAATCTCGCAGCCGTCTCGTCGTCAAGTGGTCGACCAGCCATCCCACGGGAAATGTCGTGAGCTGCCTACTTTTGTGATGCACACACGGCCACGGCGGGGGGGTGCATCAGAAAAGTAGGCAGCCGTCAAATTCTGCTCCCTCTCCCCCGCAATCGGCTGGATGGGCAGGGAAGACTTCATGGCGGGGAGAGGGGGCAAAGGGACTGGATACCTCACGTTGGCGAATGCACCCGCACGGATGACTGACGGGTATGATTCTCGCGAGTCGGTCTCCGCCCCCCTAGAATCGCGGTCTGACTGGCCATCCTCGAACTCGAGAACCCGCATGCCTCCACTCCGTCACCTCCCCCCGAACCGCGAAGAAATTCTAGCCCGGCTGCGTACCCAAGTGTCCCTGGGGCAGCCGATCGTCGGCGGGGGCGCTGGCACCGGGATCAGTGCCAAGCTGGAAGAGGCGGGTGGAATCGATTTGATTGTGATTTACAATTCCGGTCGGTTTCGGATGGCCGGGCGCGGGTCATTGGCCGGAATGATGCCGTATGGCGATGCGAACGCCATTGTGATGGACATGGCCCGCGAGGTGCTGCCAGTGGTCCAGCGGACGCCGGTCCTGGCCGGGGTCTGCGGCACCGACCCGTTCCGCAGCATGCCCCGGTTTCTGCGAGAGATCCAGGCGGCGGGATTCGCGGGAGTGCAGAACTTCCCCACGGTGGGCCTCATCGACGGGACGTTTCGACAGGGGCTGGAAGAGACCGGGATGGGCTATGGGTTAGAGGTCGACATGATCCGCGAGGCCCGCGAACTCGGCCTGCTCACCACTCCCTACTGCTTCAATCCGAACGAGGCCGCTGACATGGCCCGGGCGGGGGCCGACATCCTGATCCCGCATCTGGGCCTGACCACCAAGGGTCTGATTGGTGCCTCCTCATCTGTGAAATTGGAGGACGCCCCGCGCCTGGTCCAGGCGATGGCCGACGCTGCGAAACAGGTGAACCCCGAGATCCTCGTCCTGTGTCACGGTGGCCCGATCGCCGAGCCTGCCGATGCTCAATACGTCCTCGATCACACCACCGGCATTGTCGGGTTCTACGGGGCCAGCAGCATGGAACGCCTCCCCGTTGAGCCCGCGATCACGGAGCGGACGCGCGAGTTCACGCGGCTGAGGTTTCGCAGGAGTTAGGGGGCTCCGCGCTCCGCTGCGCAGACTTCGCGTCGTGGCGAAACGGGGGCGCGGCGCGGGGGGAACGGAATGAATTCCGTTCTACTTCGCGGACGGGGCCTCACTCACTGCGGCGAGCGTGTCGGTGCTGGACGCGTAACGCTCCAGCAAGCGATAGAGTCGGCGGCGGTGGATGCCCAGGGCTCGGGCGGCTCGGGCTTTGTTGCCTTGGCAGCTCTTGAGCACTTCCAACACGTGAGCCCGTTCCATCGCGTCAAGTCCGGTGTCGGGGGCTTCCTCGGAGGACGATGCGACCGTCGAGCGACCCGGCTGGGGGGTGGTGTGGTGACGAAGGGGGGAGGTGCCGAGAACATCACGCGGCAGGTCGTCGATCGTGACGAGTTGCTCATCGGCCAAGATGGTGGCCCGCTCGATGACATTGCTCAGTTGGCGGACGTTGCCGGGCCAGTGGTACTTTCCGAGGGTGGCGCGGGCCTCATCGGTGATTCGCCACTCTTGGGGGAGGAAGTGCTGGATCAGCAGCGAGATGTCATCGGCCCGTTCTCGGAGCGTAGGGAGGACCAGCGACATGACGTTGATGCGGTAAAACAGATCCTCGCGGAACCGGCCCTGGCGGACCTCTTGTTCGAGGTCGCGGTTCGTGGCCGCGATGATCCGCACGTTCACGCGGCGCTCAAAGGCCGACCCCACGCGACGCATGGACCCATCTTCCAATACCCGCAATAACTTCGGCTGGAGCGAGCCGGGGAGTTCGCCGATCTCGTCGATGAACAGCGTCCCGCTATCGGCGACCTCGAACAGGCCCGGCTTGTTGCCGATGGCTCCGGTGAACGATCCCTTCTCGTGGCCGAAGAGTTCGCTCTCGACGAGTTGCTCCGGCAGAGCGGCACAGTTGATCGTGACGAACGGCTTGTCGGCTCGCAGGCTGGCCTTCTGAATCGCCCGCGCGACGAGTTCCTTTCCGGTCCCGCTTTCGCCCTGAATGAGGACCGTCTTGTCGGTCGGGCCGACCCGCTCGATCAGCCGGAATAACTCCTTCATCGGAGCCGATTCGCCGACGATCCGAGACGTGGGACGCTGCTGCTCGATGATCGTTTTAAGGTTCGCGTTCTCCCGCTTGAGCTTCCCACGATCAGCTGCCTGTCGACAGCGATGCTCCAGTTCCGCCAGCGGAAACGGCTTCGTGAGATAGTCGCAGGCCCCGAGTTTCATCGCCTCGACGGCGGTCGGCACGGTCGCCTGACCGGTGAGGATAATGACCTCGGATTCATGCCCATCGGACTTGAGCCGTTGCAACAACTCCAACCCGCTCAGTCCCGGCATGTTCATGTCGGCCAGCACCACATCGAACTGCTGCCGCTGGCAATGCTGAAGTGCCGCCTGAGCATTCGCCGCCGCTTGCACGCGATGCCCCTTCCGCTTCATCCATTCGGTGGCCATCTCGCGGAACTGATTGTCGTCCTCGACGATGAGTAGATCAATGGAAGGTTCACTGGCCATGATCGACTCCGACACATTCTCTCCCACAGGCTGGCCGATATCGCGGTGACCAGCCCACAGGGAGAACCGACAACCTGACAATCGCACGAATCACAGATAACCCGATTGTAGAGTCTACGGCTTGCTGGTGGCAGCAGGGGCCGCATGCTCATGCTTGGGCAGGGCTTCTGGGGCCTTGATATTGAGGGCCTTCATCAAGGTCTTCATCTCGGTATCTGCCTTATCCAGGTCGGCATGCATGCCGACGCAGCAAGTGCAGATCTTCGCCCCTTCGACGGACTCCTTCGCCAATTCTTTGTCGAGATGCTCGCATTGCGTGAGAACCTTCTTGTGGATCTCCTCAATCTTCGCAATGGCAGCCAGCGCCTCCTTATTGTCGGGGTTCTCCTTCTTGAGTTCACCAACCGATTTCTGGCATGTCGCCAAGTTCTCCCGGACAGCCGTCACATGCTGCTGGGCTTGCGCTGCGGGCACAACTTCTTGAGTCTGGCCATAGTAGTACAGACTGCGTGCGTTGTCCTTCGCATGTCTCTGAGCGGTGTCCCCGACCCAGAAGTTGT
This sequence comes from Planctomycetota bacterium, assembly GCA_043743415.1. Classification (GTDB taxonomy): domain Bacteria; phylum Planctomycetota; class Planctomycetia; order Planctomycetales; family Planctomycetaceae; genus TH-plancto1. The sequence continues at coordinate 4,216 of JAYTWO010000244.1, read as the reverse complement.
AGACATCTCCTCGGGCCTTGGACCCGGCGTCTCGGGGCTTATCAGCGGTCGCACTGGCGACCAGCCCCAGGCTGAGAATGGCAGCCAGTGTCAATGTGGAACAGGTCATCGTCTTCATGGTACGTCTCCAAATGGGCAAACGAGAACCGTTCGCTCAGTCGACAAACACTCCTCTCCGACTCGGAATTGAGTCGGAGGCTGCGAGCACGAACTGCTGGGGCAGGTGAATTCGCCAATTGGCGGTCGCCTGTCTCGTCTGCCCCCTCGCCCCCACAATTGATGCGGCATTCTGGGAGGACTTCACTGTGGGGAGAGGGGCCGGACGCGTGTTGGCGGCCTTGTACACGTGGTTCCTAAGCTTTCAAGGCACCGTCTTGATCGCCACATGCCGCCGCCGCGACTCATCCGCCTTGGGGAGAATGATCGACAGCACGCCGTCCTTCAACTCTGCCTTGACCTTGTCTTCCTTGACGCTGCATGTCAGGGCGATGGAGCGGCTGAACTGGCCCAGGCGGCGTTCGACGCGAAGGTACTTCTTGCCATTGTCTTCCGACTGGGCCTCCCCCTTGTGTTCGCCGCTGATGGTCAAGTAGCCATCACCGACATCAATGTGAATCTCTTCGGCCTTGTAGCCTGGAACATCGGTAGTGACTTCGATTGCAGTCTCGGTCTCCGCCACATCCAGGCTGGGCGTGTTGGCATGCACGACTTCGGCCAGACCGGTCGTGCCGAAGAAGCCCTCCATCAAGTTGTCCATCTCTTGCCGCAATGTGGACATGGGAACCGGGTTGAACCAGCGACGCGGTACGGACAGTTTGGTTTCCGTGTTGGGCATGATCGGGACTCCTTCAGAACGACTCTGAGACTCGGGGAAACCACATCTTGCGAACCCGTATCCTGTGGTTTCCACTCCACGCACAACGACTCTCCTGCACTCGATATGCCATTCGCTCACTTTTTTTTACCTGCCCGCCAATTCTCAGACATCACCTCGAAATGCCGAGGAGATTGGTCGACCGACACCCGATGAAATCTGCTGGACTCACCACGGGGATGAGTGACAATCTGGCGCGCATTGTGCGATAACGGACTGGCGTAGAAGCTGCACTGTCCTCCTCGGATCCCGATTCATGCCGCCCGACCCGAGCCGACCGATGCCCGACGCCTTCAAATCCGAAGCTCTGCAACGGATCGTCGAGTCGCTCCCGACCGGAACCATCGTCGTCGATCAGGCGGGCCAGATCGTGATGCTCAATAGTCAGGTCGAGAAATGGTTCGGCTATGACCGAAACGAAATCCTGGGGCGTCTGGTCGAATGCCTGATCCCCGAGCGGTTTCTTCCCCACCATCCCCAACAGCGCAATGAGTATTTCGCCGCCCCCCGCGTGCGTCCGATGGGAGTCAACCGGAACATATTTGCCCGGCGCAAGGACGGCAGCGAGTTTCCGTGTGACATCTCGCTGCATCCCCTTCCGCTGGCCAACGGCCTGCACGTCATGGTCCACATGTTGGACGCCACACCGCGACAAGAGTCGGAAGCCCGCCAGCGGCACGACGAATCGCTGCTTCGCATGCACTTCATGGTCGAGAACCTCCCTGCCGGAGCCGCGTACGTGTCGCTCGACACCGGGACGCTGCTGGTCAACCAGATGTTCGAAGAGATCACCGGTTACAGTCAATCGAAACTGAGCGATCTGCCGCGCGCCTTTGAATTGCTCTTCCGAGAGCGGGCTGCCGAAGTCCAACAACAGCACGCGGAGGACCAGGCTGCGGGGTTTCCGATCCCGCGCGTGCTGCTGGTCGATCGCCCGGACGGCAAATCGGCGTGGGTGGAGATGGCCGCCTACAGCTACGACCAGCACGAAGTGTGGCTCTGGCACGACATCACCGATCGCCTGGCCGCACAGACGCGACTGGTGCAGTCGGAGCGGCTGGCGGCGATCGGCGAGATGATGACTGGGCTGGCTCACGAGAGCCGCAACGCCCTCCAGAGAGCCCAGGCCGCGCTCGACATGCTCGAACTCGACCTCGTTGACCGTCCCGAACTGAGAACTTTCTCGCGACGGGCGGTGTCGGCGATCAATGAGTTACAGCGCCTCTATGAAGAGGTCCGTAACTATGCCGCCCCCATTCAGCTGGAGAAGAGCGATGTCGACATCAAAGAGATGTGGGAAGAAATCTGGGCCTACGTCCAGCAAGAACATCGTGCCCAGCATGTGACGCTCCGTGTCACATGTCACGAAGGGGCACACACCGCACGTCTTGATCGCCACCGCACCAAGCAGGTCTTTCGCAACATCTTTGAGAACGCCTTCGCCGCCCTGCCCGATCATGGGGGAGTCGTCCACGTCAGCTCGCAACTGGTGACTGACGAGGAGCAGCCGTGGATCGAAATCTCCTGCCGAGACAACGGTTCCGGGATGAGTGACGAACAAAAGGCTCGCATCTTCGAGCCATTTTACACGACCAAAACCCGTGGGACCGGTCTCGGCATGGCGATCGTCCAACGCATCATGAAAGCCCACCACGGAACCACATCTCTCGGGCACCACGAACGCGGGACAGAGATCATTTTGCGTTTCCCCCAGTCAGACGCATCGCCCCCTGCGTAGGACAGGCAATCCTGCCTGTCCCGCCCCCCAGGAGAAACGCAGTCACTGACAGGCGGGCCAGTCTCGCAAAGCGAGGCGCGCCCTCTCTGTCGCCTACTTCTTCTCCGCCTTGCGATCGGCTCGAACATGCTCATGGCAGTCCATGCAAGCGATTGTCACATCGAACCATCGCAGGGCCGCTTTGTCGAAGTCCCCTTCGTCGGCGGCCTTTGACAATCGAACGGTGTTGTCGCGGAACTCACGGCTGTACTCTCGGTAATCTGGGTCAGTCAGCACGTTCCAGAGTTCAGCCTTACTCAGTTCGGCCATCTCACTCGCCCCCTCTTTGATGAGTGACGCATCCTCCTGGCAGAGTCCTTCGAGAATCTTGGAGGACGAATCGAGCTTCTGGTGCATGAAAGTTTGCAGAGGGGTTCTGTTCTTGTCTTGTTCATCGGGCTTCTTGTCTGGCTCAGGTTTCTGAGCGATGGCCACACAGACCAGGCATGCCACAAGACCAACGGGGATAAAGAGCGTGCGAGTGTGCATAGTTTTACCTTCCAGAGCGAGAGGGCATTCGTCATCCGATCGATGATTCGGATACGGCGACGTTCTCGCTTCAGAACATCGCGTAGGCCATTAACGCAATTGCCATGCCATCGATTCCGTCTCGTGATGCGAAGCCCATTTCCACAGCGAAGTCTCCGCGAAGTCGAATTGTTCGCACTCCCGCAGTCGTCGCATGTGCGGATTCGAACACACCCTGTGCCGTCTGGTCACAGGATTGGCTGCTACGGGACGCAACGTGAGTGAGCCCTCCCTCTGCGAAATCTTTATCACACTTGGAATGACATCTGCATCACACGTTTTAGGTTCAGTCCTCGTTCATCCTCTGTGCCAAGTCTCTGTCATGATTTATGAAGTTGCTGGTGACATTCTGTTCTCCAAGGCTCAGGCCATCGCCCATGGAATCGCCCCCAATGACTCCTTCGACCAAGGGCTGGCCCGCGCGCTGCGTGAGCGTTGGCCCATCATGCATAAGGACTACCGCCATTACACACACCTGAAACACCCCCAGCCGGGTGAGATCTGGGAATGGGGCGGATTCGGCGTTCGTATCTTCAATTTGATGACTCAGATGGGGGGCTTCGAACACGGCGAAAAACCTGGCCGCGCGACCCTTTCCAACGTGGAACACTGCCTCAAGACCCTGCACCAGAAGCTGATCGACGAAAAAATCACGAGCGTCGCTCTGCCTCGTCTGGCAACGGGTGTCGGCGGCCTCGAGTGGGACGATGTCCGCCCCCTCATTCACAAACACCTCGGCAATCTCCAGATCCCCGTTATCCTCTACGCCACCTACCACCCCGGCGAACGCCCCGATGAAACGGGATTGTAAGGGTCCACCGATGCTCAGCGTCTGCCCAGGGTTTCTGTTTGGATATTGACATGAGGCGTGCGAAACGACTGATCGTCGAACAGCCACTCGACGCTAGGGATTCGCTGCTCGCAGCCTGCTGGAGTTCTCTTTCGAGACTGCCTGCCCCCAGATTTGGAGAAGATGTGATGTCAAAGAATGTGACAATGTTGGTGGATTCCGATGAGACGTATGATGCGTCGTTGGC
>JAYTWO010000243.1:0-5099 GCA_043743415.1 Planctomycetota bacterium | reverse complement strand
GGAATAAGTTCCGATTTTCGCCGTAGGACGGACTTCTAGTCCGTCCTGTCAAAGACGGACTGGAAGTCCGTCTTACGTTCTGCAAATCCGCTTCTTATTTCGGGACTGTTCCTGGGGCGAGCGGCGAGCCATCGAACTCGCGGGGTGGCTTGTCCACAAGAGGTTTGTGAGAGACGAACTGATCGCGAGAGTGCCTCTCGTGCTGCGCACACAGGTAGGCTCCAAAGCGAGCCAACCTGTGCCACACACCCACCCTCAACCCCCGCTACGCCCCGTAGGACGACCTTTCCAGGCCGTCCAGTGAGGTCACTCGTAGCGGAAGTCGTCAGACTTTCGCCGAGACATCGCGGGTGGGCGGGACGGCGAAAGTCTTACGACTTCCGCTACGACCCGTAGGACGGCCTTTCCAGGCCGTGCTCGTGAAGCCACCCGCCGACGGGACGGCCAGGAATGGCCGTCCTACTGTAAAAGCGTCGCACAACACGGCGGACGTCAGTCCAGCCGATTACACCAGTTCCCGAATCACCTCGCCGTGATCGATCGCTGGGACGGGGCGACCGGCGTGGTTGGGGAAGCTGACGTGGGGGTCGACACCGAGTACATGGAATAATGTATGGTGCAGGTCGCCGGGACGGAGGGGGCGTTCGGCGGGGACTTCGCCCAGGCGGTTGGTGGAGCCGATGACTTGGCCCCCCTTCAAGCCGCCGCCCGCGATTAACACTGACAGGGCGTTCCCCCAGTGGTCGCGTCCCGGCGTGCCCTGGCTCATCGGGGCACCACCGTTGCCGCCATCGTTCATTTTCGGTGTGCGACCGAACTCGCCGCAGACCACGACCATCACCTTGCCGAGTCGCCCGCGTTGATCGAGGTCGGTGAGCAGCGAACTGACCGCTCTGTCGACCTTGGGCAGGTATTGCTCCATCGACGCTTGATGATTCCAGTGCGTGTCCCAGCCCCCAAAGTGACACGTCACAATCGTCGACCCCGCCTCGACCAGCCGCCGGGCCAGCAGCACGCTCTGGCCCCAGCTGTTGCGTCCGTAGCGTTCGCGAGTCTCGGGGGTCTCCGACTGAATCTGGAACGCTTCGCGAGCGCTGGCACTGGTCACGAGGTCGAACGCCTGTTGATCGAACCGGCTGATCGACTCCAGCAGACCAGACCGGTCGGCCTCGCGGCGGATGCGGTCCAGGCCGGTGTTCAAGCTGCGGCGATCGCCCAGCCGGTCGATGGTCAGTCCACCGATTTCGCCGAGGTTGGCGACCTTGTAATTGTCGGCATTGGGGTCGCCATCGGTTTCAAATGGGTTGTGTTCGCTGCCGAGATAGTTGCCGCCGAAGTAGCCGGGACGGATGCCGATGCTGCTGGCATAGGGCACAGCGACATGGGCGGGCATCCCCGGTTTGCGGGGGCCGGTCATCTTGGCGGCGATGCTGCCGATGAAGGGGTATTTCCCCGCTGTGGCCGCTCCGCTGACCTCGCCCCGACCGGTCAGCATCCAGTGTCCGCCGGTGAAGTGATCTCCCGAGTCGTGGTGCATCGAGCGGATGATCGAGAACTTATCGGCCACCTTGGCCTGGAGCGGGAACAGTTCCCCGAGTTCCATGCCGGGCACATTGGTCGGGATGTGCCGCCAAATGCCGCGATACTCGCTGGGGGCGTCGGGCTTGGGGTCATAGGTATCGTGCTGACTCGGCCCGCCATCGAGCCAAATCAGAATCAGCGAGGTGTCCTTCGAGGCCCCGCCCTGCCCCGCCGAAGCGGAGCGAGCCTGCAACAAGGAACCGAGGGACATGGCCCCCATCCCCGCCAGGCCGACCTGGAGAAACGACCTTCGGCTGAAGCCGTCACAGTACGGGGTACTGAGTGATTCCAGTGGTAAACGCAACATGCCGGGGTCTCTCACAGTGCCGTGTCAATCGAACGCATCCAAGCCTGTTGATTCTACTTCAGGGATCGGACGAATGAGAATGCCAGGAGCAAGTTTTTTCGGGGAGGATGCCAAATCGGACGACCCGGAGGACGCTCGTCCAGCAGAGCGGCAGCGAACGCCTGTTATCAGTCAGCCGTGTTCACGGGCGATGGATTGAAGAACGCCAGATCGCCCCGACGATGGAACTTTTCTTCTTCACCGCGACAGCAGCGACACCGCAGACAACAACACGGGGGCATTCGCCAAATGTCCGGCTGGGTGGCCGGGTCAGGAAGTGTTGCAGAAGGCCCGGCCACCCAGCCGCATTACGTCGAGACAATCTCCACATTCGCCCTCGGCACGGTCAGGCGTCTGCCGTCTCCGCACTTCACCTCCAGCACGCGGGCCTTCGAGCCGGTTTCGAGGAGTTGCGGCTCGGGCGGCAGTTTCGACACCGTGCCCAGTACCCCGAAGTACGGGTCGCGGATGATTCGCACGGGCGACCCGATGTCCAGCACGCCGCCGCCGACCGTGGCGGCCCGCTTGTCGGTGTGGCTGCGGTCGGGAAGGGGGATGACGATCTCGGGGCGGATCACGCCCGCCCGGATTTGAGTCGCTCCGTTGACGGCCGCTGAGGCTCCGTGGTGGCTCTGGAAGATGGCGAACGTGCGGTCGGCCATGGCGATCTCGCCGAAGCCCTCGGTGACGATGACGGTCACGCCGATCTGCTCAGTACCGGTGATGGCCACGCCGAGGTCGTACCCCAGAATGTCGCGCAGATCCTGGTCATCGATCCCCCCGGCGACGACCGCCGAGACGCCGAGTTCCGCAGCCCGACGGATCGAGGCCCCCGGAATGCGGCGGCCCCCGACGACGATCTGGCCGCGATGGGCCTCGGTGAGCAGGTCGGGGGTCAGGTCTTGATCGGGGCGGGTGCAGACGACGGCGATCGGTCCGTATGCCTCGCCACCGACGCCGAAGATGCCCTGAATGAGGGCCGCCTCGCACTCGACGACGACTCCCTCGCGCGGGAGCACCTCCACCACCGTGCCCGTGGAGTAGGCGAGTACCCGCACAGGGATTTGCGGCCCGCGCAGGATCATCTGCCCCGTGATACTGGAGACCGACTCGATCGTGCCGGTGTGTTTGGAGTGATACTCCGCGCGGAACATCCCGAACATGCCCGGCGAGACCGCGAGTAATTCTCCGACCTCGACCGAGTCGCCGACCTGTTTGAGCAGCGATCGCGGCACCTCAGCCGGGACCAGAGCGAGTTGGTTCGCCAGATTGATCGGGAAGACATCGCCGGGGAGCAGGGTTTCGGCCACCACATCCTGCGAGGTCACGCGATCACCGACCTTCCGCTGGACCTCTCCGGAGATCGGCAACGTGCGTACCGCCCGGAACAGGGTGCGTTCCATGACCTGGAGACCGGGGGTGTAGGCATGGGCCATGCGGGTGTGTCCTTCAGTATGTCGGTGAGGCTTCGTACTGGTTCCCCATCGCGGCGAACTGCTTGGTCCAGACATCCTCCGTGTCGGCCAGCACGATGGCGACGAACTTCTTGAGGGCCTCCTGCTCGGGATCAGGCGGAGCTGCCGGGTCGACTTGCTGCTGTTGCGCGGGAGCTTGTTGCTGGGCCTGTTGCAGCAGCTTGCGCGGGTCGCCCCCCATGAGATAAACAATCAGGGCCAGCACCAGAATGCCAATCCCTCCGCCTCTCATCGCCATCGGCGACCGTCCGCCGCCTTGTCCCCGGCGGTCCTCGACATTTTCACTCTCTCGTTGTCCGTCCAAACGCATGGCTGCTGGCCTCTCTGAGTCCGTGAATTGCGATGCCGTGAATTCTCAGCAGCCAAGGCGGGACAATCAAGGCTGGGTGATGGTGGAAAGAGAGAAAAGGGGAGTGGGGAGATGCTCTCAAACCCCAGCGGAGCCTGGGACCGAGGGGGAAATCGTTAAGATGACAGGCTGGAAGTCTATCCCACGGCGGCAAGGCGGAAGACATCGACATCGACATCGACGCCGGGACTCATCGCCGCATGCACCGGGGGACGGCCGGGGCACTCGAACCCGTTGAGGGGCAGCAGCGAGTCAGACCACTGGGGGAGGTCGACTGGGCTGATCAGGTACGGCTCGTGAACCACGGTGCCGGTGTAGAGTTGGCCTTGCGGTGAGCGTGCGAAGAGGACGTAGCGCTCGACGAGGAAGAACTCGAAGCTGCCGGGGTCAGCGGGGCGCGGGACGGTGGTCGGGCGGTAGCGGAACTGGCAGTGGAGGTCGGGGCTGGCTCCGGTCCTCTGCGAGCTGAACTCCGTCCAGCCTGTGGCCTGGTCGTGGGAGTGACTCATCCGGGCGTGCTGGTAGTTCAAGTGATAGAACCGCCGCGCTCCCCAGATGGCCAGCGCGTGGTTGGCCTCCAGTGAATAGAACCAGATCCCCGCTGTGCCTCGGTCATCGTGGACGTAGGTCCGCAGATTCATCTCCAGGAAGTTCGTCACTCCCGGAATCGGAGGAAACCACCACGGACGCAGTTGTCGCATGCGAAACGGAACCACGCCGAGCCATGCCCGGCCGTCAAAAGTGTCGACATGCAGACCCGGTGGCAGCGTGGCCTGAATCTGCTCGACGGGGAAGTCCCAGTGCAGGAACAGGAGTTCGCGCCACGACTGGTACATCGCCGAGCGTCCGGGGGGACGTTCACGCATGCGCAGTCGATCATTGAGGGTCGGTGAGGGCATGGGGGGGGAAGAACGTTGAGGGATGAGGGATGAGAGTTGAGGGTTGAGGGACAGACTGGAATCTCTCCGTTGAGCGGCGACGCGAAGGCTTTGCGCAGCGGAGTCCGCACGCGATGCCCGTCAGAGTCGCCAGCGGGCGAAGCGGAGCTTCACGGAGACGCGGTCTCCCACACGGCTCTCATCCTTATACGCCACTTGAGCATTGACAGCACGCGATTGACGCCAGGCGAGATCAGAAGGGGTGTGCATCCAAAAAGCAGGCAGGGCTTTCCTACGGGGCCACTGCTTCTGAAAACCCCAGCCAGGAACATCGTGTCTGGCTGTGGTTGAGGGGGATTTTTCTCACACACAGGCACTGTCCCGGAATAAGAAGCGGATTTGCAGAACGTAAGACGGACTTCCAGTCCGTCTTTTACAGGACGGACTAGAAGTCCGTCCTACGGCGAAAA
>JAYTWO010000242.1:0-1861 GCA_043743415.1 Planctomycetota bacterium | reverse complement strand
TTTTCGCCGTAGGACGGACTTCTAGTCCGTCCTGTAAAAGACGGACTGGAAGTCCGTCTTACGTTCTGCAAATCCGCTTCTTATTCCGGGACAGTGCCTTACCTCACAGCCAGTTCGACGCCAGTGACTTCCATGATGAACCGCCCGATCAGCCGGGCTGCGATGTTCCAGTTCTCTTCCCGGGTGCGTTTGGATTCCTTGGGCGGTTGGAAACTGTGGTCGCCTTCTTTCATCCATTTGAGTTGCACGGGGGGGGAGAGGGTGTAGCTCTGGACCTCGCCCTTGTCGCCGAAGATGTCCCACTCGCCTTGCATTAAGAGGGTCGGCGTCTGGATCGTGTCGAGCGGGGTCACGTCGTACTGGTCCGGTTTGGCCGTGGGGTGAAACGGGAATCCCAGGCATACGACCCCGCCCACTCCGCACTCGTCCGCGACCACCGCAGCTGTCCGGCCGCCCTGCGACTTACCGCCGATGAAGAGTTTCTCTGCCCCGAGTTGTGTGATGACCTGCCGCCAGGTGTCGTGCAGGACGGGCTCGCCATCGGGAGCCCGCCTGCGTCCGGTGGTGTCCCGCTCTGACATATAGGGGAAGTTGAAGCGAGCCACGCGGAGGCCGATCTGGCCGAGGGCCTCGGCGAAGTGGGCCATGAACTCGACCTTGAGACTCTGCCCCGACGCCGGAGCCAGCGCGATGGTCAGCGGGGCCTTCCTGGGGCCATCGAATTCGAACTTGATGTCAGGCATGCCGTGCCGTGTCTTTGTGAAGGGGTGGGAACAGGGCGAGTCCATCCTGGCCACCCCAGCCGCCAGTTTAGCAGCCGGAGGACGAATGTGGCATGGGCCTGTGACGTTGCATTCGTGGATGCGTATGCTTCCTCAGTCCGGTTATTCCGCGTATGCGGATCTGGTAAAGCACGTCGAGACGATCAAGATGAATCCCTCCTGATCTCCCGAACGGGGCTCGCCTAGGCCAGCGGAGCGTGGCGATGACTCCACTCGGGAAAACTGCGCAAGGAGTTCCGGGAATAGGGGTTGTCGCGATCTGTGAGAGATTGTGCGACTCGCCCATGATCCGCGCGACTTTCGTTTGCGTTGCCCCCCTGAGTCCGTGGTCGCTGCCCGTTCCCATCAGGAACCCGGCAAGTGACGCGGCGGCGTGGATGGAGAGTACACACAATGGCCGACTTCCCGAAATTTCCAAAACGTGGCGAGCAGCGACGCCCCGGCATGGCGGCTCCGCTGATGCTGTTTCTGGCGTTCATGCTCCTCAGTGTCAGCTGGATGATCTACTCCAGTTTTCGCATTGATGTCGGCAGCGGCGAGATGGCGATCCTGATCCATAAGATCGGGAAGGACATTCCCAATGGCGAAGAGGTCGCCCCTTCGGAAGAGTTTAAGGGGGTGCAACGCAAGGTGCTGACCGAAGGTCGCTACTTCTACAACCCCTACTCGTGGTCCTGGGAAGTGAAGAAGCAGATCGAGATCCCGTCGGGCAAGATCGGGGTCAAGACCAGCCTGACTGGCAAGGACTTGGGGTACGGGGAGTTCCTGGCCCGTGTGGACGACAAGGGGGACGCCACGACCAAGGGGATCATGTCCGGCATCCTCAACCCCGGTCGCTATCCTCTGAACCCATATCTGTATGCGATCGAGGAAGCCGATCCGGTCACCATCGAGGCCGGTTTCAAGGGGGTCGTCACCAACCTGGCTGGGCCTCTTCCCAAGCTGCCCAATGTGCTCCTCGTCGAACCGGGTGAGCGCGGGGTGCAGAAGATCGCTCTCGAACCGGGAACGCACCCGGTGAATCCGTACCAATATCGCATCAACAAGGTCGACTGCCGCAGCCAGCGTTTCAACATCGG
>JAYTWO010000241.1:0-10328 GCA_043743415.1 Planctomycetota bacterium | reverse complement strand
TTTTCGCCGTAGGACGGACTTCTAGTCCGTCCTGTCAAAGACGGACTGGAAGTCCGTCTTACGTTCTGCAAATCCGCTTCTTATTCCGGGACAGTTCCTGAGCCGTTCCGCATCGGAACGTTGATCTACGGTGTGGTGGTCGTGCGGCGACGTGACCGGCTTTTCGTGGTAGCGGGCTTGGCCGCGGGATTATTTGGATCCTGGCCGTTCGCTGCCGCGTTTCCGGCGGCCTCTCCCGCCGGTGCTGCACCCGGAGCCTCGTGGACGACCTTGGCGGGGTCATTGCCGCCCGCGTTTTCCGCCGCAGCCGGTGCGTTGTTCATCGCGGCCATCGGACTGGGACTGCCTTGGTTGGCAGCGGCATCCGGCGGCGTCATGGGGCTGCCGTGTGCGGCCTTGGCGGGATCAGCGGCATTGGGGTCAGCGGCGTTGGGATCTGCGGCAGGTGCGGCGTGTGCCGCCGGGGCCGGGGAGTTGCCCTCCTGCATCTGGGCTTCCAGGTCGGCTTGATGCTGATCGTTGAGGGCATTGATCTTGGTCTTCGACTTCTCGCCCGCATCAATGATGACTCCGGGGGCGGAAGTGATGTCCATGACCGAGTTCCCAAACGTCGATTTGCTGGTCGCAGCCGCCCCCGCGGCTGCCGCCTTCTCCTGTTCGGCGACCATCGTTTCCAGCATGGGCATGATAGGGGCCGCCATCGCCAAGGCATCGTTGACGATCAGCCCCGGCAGAGTCATGGTCAGGGTTGCTGTCTTGCCGTTAGTATCCACCTGCGCTCCATTGAGCATCGATTCGACATGAGCGGTCAGCTTGTTGATGGAGTCCTGTGACACGAACGGAATGAATCCCACATTCTGCGATTTCTGAGCCTGAATGCCTGCTTTGGCTTGGTCGAGAGACTTCTTCATGCCATCGGCGTTGGCCGTGGCGCTGGCCTCGTTCCCAATGGAAAATACCATCAGCTTGGCATCGCTGCCCAGTTCCACTGTCAGTGCCACGGCTTCGGTCCCGTCGGAGATCTGGGGACGCTCAGCAGATGGAGGTAATCCGCTGTTCGATGAAGATTTCAACTTCGCGGGGTCATTGGGGGCTGCGGCAAAGACGAAGTGGGGCTTGCTGTTGACGTAAGCAAATCGCTTGTCCGCTGGCGAAGCGCCCTTGCCGTCGATGGCGGCCTTTAATTCGGCGTCGCTACCCACCAGATAGGTCGTCGAGTTCACCGCATGCACCAGCACCCGAGGGTTGGTCGCATTGGCTATGGCGTAAACCGACTTGCCGTTGTAGTCCTCCTTAACCAGTACGGTGGCCGGAGCCTGGACGAGCTTCGATTCTTCCACAGCAGTCTTGAGGCGGATGACCGCTACAAATTGCTGTGGAGGTTTGTCTCCTCCACCAAAGACCGCCCCTCCGCTTTGAATATTGGCAATCCCCACCGTCAGTGTGTCGATGTCTTTGGATTGAATGCCCAGTCCTTGGAGAAACGCAGTGGTCGGATCACCCGCTGCGTTTCCGGGTGCCGGAGGACGGTTCATCAGCTTCGACAGAGTGGGGTGGTCCGTGATTGGCTTGAAGATCGGGGCGTTCATCGCATCCGCGACCCGCACTTGAATCACCATCTCCGTGTCAGCCGGCAGCCACTTGACCCAGCTGTTGGACCCCATCCCGCTCAGGAGAGTGATGACGCCATAGCCGATCCCGCCGATCAGCCCCAGCCCCAGCACGACCCCACCGACAAGCATGGCGATGGGGGCGAACCCGCCGCCCTTGGACTTTTTCTTCTTGCCCTTCGTGTCCTTGGCCCCTTTGGACTTGCTCTTGGGTCGCGGCTCTTCCGGCTCCTCTTCCGGCTCGTCCATCGCGACGAAATCATCGTCGTCCCCCGCCAGGAATTCATCTTCCGGCGGCTCCTCGACGACGAACGGCTTCTTGCACTTGGGGCAGGGAACCTTCTTCCCCACGAAGCTGTTGTTCTTGAGCTTGAGTCCCGCACCGCAATGCGGACAAGACACGGCCAAGGGAGTGGACATGGAAAAACCCTGAAAGAAAGTGCAGAACTGCCAGTTGATACACAATACCGAGGGGCAGGACCGCTGTAAATTGCACTTCCGGTCTGTGGCGTGTGTGCCTCCCCAAAGTCGGCAGCTCACGACATTCCCCGTGGGATGGCTGATCGACCACTCGACGACGAGACGGCTGGGTGATTCGATTTCGGGATTCAAAATACCTCACGCGAAGGCGAGGAGGCGCGAAGGGTTCTGGCGACTGGTCTTCTTCGCACCTTCGCGCCTTCGCGTGAGGCACTCTGTTCAACCCGCTGGCTGAGACGAGGCACGGAGCCTGGGAGAAATCCAGGAGTTGGTGAGCCGCAGATGAACGCAGCTGCAACCGAAGGGGAAGCCGTCAGCAGTCAGCCAGAAACCACTCTTCGTCGAAACGGTCTCTGCACCCTGAAGGGGTGAAACATCACAGCCCAGGGTCGCGACCGAAGGGAGCGCACCCTGGGTCCGGTCTCGCAGGGGCCGAACCCTGAAGGGGTTCCACACAGGGTCACGCGGGTGGACAACCCCTTCAGGGTTGGGCTTCCCCGGACCACGTTTCCCAGGGTGCGCTCCTGCGTCGCGACCCTGGGCTGTGATGTGAAACCCCTTCGGGGTACAGAGGTCTCCAGACCATCGGAAATTTGCACATCGTGCGCAAATATGTGACGTGAGTCGTACGGAGTCCGGACGGCCTTCGTGCCTTTGTGTGAGAAAAATCCCCCCTCAACCACAGCCAGACACGATGTTCCTGGCTGGGGTTTCCAGAAGCAGTGGCTCCGTAGGAAAGCCCTGCCTGCTTTTTTGATGCACTCCCACCCGCCGCGCACGACACGCACGGGCTTGATGTTCCGGGTGGCTCGTCCCCACAATGGGGGTGACCGGCGACCCAGGACACACTTCGTGATGCAACATCAGGCAACCATTGCCCCCCGCGGACTGCTCGCGAACGCCCCATGCGGATGCGGGGTCGTGCGGAGCGTGGTTTGGGTGGGGGTCTGCTTTCTCGGCCTTGGTCTGGCGGAACTCTCTGCCCAGCCGCTCATTGGTCGGAATGTCCAGGCGGATCCGGCGGCAGGGAATGGCGTGCGGCGTACGGGCATGGACCGCTACGACCTGCGGGCCGCCGAGGACGCGGGACGATCGGAAAAGCTCGCGCTGGTCCAGAAATCCTTCGAACGGCAGCGGTGGGACGAAGGGGCCCAGCAAATCCAATCGCTCCTCAACGACGATCACGACTCGCTCGTGTTTGGAGAGGACCACATCTGGCGACCGGCGTCGGCAGTGGCGCTGCAACTCATTCGCCAGTCTCCACCGGAAGCCCAGCGGGCCTATGACGCTCGCTTCCAAGCCATCGCCGAACGCGACCTGAAGCTCGCCCAACAGGCTCACGACCTGACCAGTGTGGCACTCGTCGCACGGCGATACCTCCTCACCACAGCCGGGCAACTCGCCTGCCGGGAACTCATCGACGCGGCCATTGACCACGGGAACAGCGATGCGATTGCCCAGCTGGTCCGCGATCTGCTACGAGTGGAGTCCCCTCTGTTCCAGGATGAAGCTTGGCGCGACCAGTTGCTCGAGATCCTCGCGGAGTCCGGGCACCTGAGTCTCGTGAAGCAACTGACGGAGCAGACCGGTGTCCCGGCCCAGGCGTTGGCGACGACCGGTCCCTGGAACCTCAAACACTTTGGGGCACAGCACCTCCCGATCACCGAGTGGACCACACTCGCTGGCTCCCCCACAGGGCAGTCCGTCGCTCGCACCGAAGACCTCTCGCTGTTGCCACGCTGGCGACACCCACTCGTCGTCCACCCTCGGGTCCGTCGACTCCTGCGAGAGCAGCAACTCAAGTATGAAGACGAGGGATCGCTCGGCCTCTCTGTTCTCTCCACCGTTGGCACCGGCGAGGTATTGGTCACCCGCACCCTCTCGAATCTAACTGCCGTGAATGCTCAGACGGGGCAGACGCTATGGCAGTCTCGGGAGTGGGCTCCACGTCCCGCAGTGACGGACGAGGAGGGACAATCACTCATCGAGCCGAGTCGAGATCGAGATGACCAGTACTCGCTGGACCACCGCATCCGTCATCGCTTGACCTCCTGTGCGAGCCTCGGAACGCTGAGTGCGGATGCGCGGCATGTTTACGCTCTGGCGTCCTTCGCAGATGAGCAGGCACCCCTGGAAGAGGTCGTGCAGTCCGGGTTTGACGACTCCGAAAGTGGGAGCACCTTCCTCTATGCCCGCGACCTGCACACCGGACGCATCGTGTGGCGAGCCGGTGGCCCCGTGGCAGAGGAACCGCCGGGATTGCCCGCAGCCGGGGTATTCTTCTTTGGTCCGCCGACTCCCGATGGGGAAGAGCTGTTCGCGGTCGGCGAGCGCGAGGGGGACATCTTTCTGTTCTGCCTGGAGGCGGAGACCGGACTCGTGCGCTGGGAGCAATTGCTGGCCGCAGCGGGGCGCCGCCTGATCGGAGATGCGGTGCGCAAGTCCTGGACCGCCCCCGTGGCCCTGCGGGGGTCACTGGTCGTCTGCACCACCACAACCGGTTGGCTGACTGCGATTGATCGGGTGTCGCGGAGAATCCACTGGTCCGTGCGGATGGTGCCGCGCGCTCCCGTCCATGACGATCCGACGATTGACCTGTTTGACAATCGCAACGACGACGGTTCGAACCGCGAAGGGTTTCTGGATGAACGCTGGCCACCGCTCCAGCCGATCTTGCTCCGCGACCGCGTCATCGTGGCTCCCATCGAATTCCCGGATGAGACCGGTGCGACGCAACCCAAGCTTCTCTGCTATGACCTGAATTCGGGCGACATGCTGTGGGAGTTGGCCAAGGAGTCGCAGGTCGGTGTCGTGGGTGCGTCGGAGGAGAGGGTGTATCTGTTCGACCAGTTCTCGGTGCGAGCAGTGCAGACCGCGCAGGGAGCCCCGGCTTGGACCTGTCCAATTGAGGAGTTGATCGCGGGGCGTCCGCTGCTGACTCAATCGGGGATCATCGTGCCCACCCGAGCGGGGACCATGGTGCGGGTCAACTCGGTCGATGGAAAGGTCATCGAACGTCTGCGGGTGGGCGAGGTTCCGATTCGCGAGCCGATGGTGGCTCGTCTGCTGTCGCCGGAAGACCCGCAGGCCCTGTCGCTGGGCCACCTCATCTCGTTGGGGGGACGATTAATCTCCGTGTCGCCGCGGGACATGACGGCGTTCGAGTGGAAGGCCGACGAGGCCCGCTGGCAAGCCGACTCCCCGACCAGCGTCGACTCCTCCCTCCGCTGGGGGCGGTCGCAAGCGTTGCGCGGCCAGTTCGCCGAAGCGGCCCACACCCTGCGCGACTCGGGGACACTCGCCACGATCACACCGGTACAAGCCGCTCGGCAGCGACAAGCCCTGTTAGCGGTCCTGTTTCTCCAACTGGAGTCCGAGCTGCAAGGAGTGAAGTCGATCGCCGGTCAGCACGGTCGGCTGGACGAGATGAGTGGACTCGCCACCTCGCCCGAGGATCGCGAGGCGGTCCGGAGGATGGCGATCGAGGTGGCTCTGCAAGCCGGAGAGTGGGACAGTGCGTGGTCCCAGATTCGCGAGGCGATTCGGCAGCCGTTGACCTTCGCGGTGGAGTCGGAGAACCGAGTGGTCAGTCCCGAGGCGTGGCTGGCGGACTGCCTCTTGAAGCTCGGACAAATCCCCGACCGCACTCGCTGTGACGCCATGCGAGTGACCATCCGGGAGGAGTTTCAATTGCTCTGGGCCGCAGCCGCCCAGGACCGTGTGGGGCGGGTGCGGTTGCTCCGACAGTTTGCGGAAACGCCGTTCGTGGATCGGGCCGAGTTCGAGTCCCTCACCGCTCCCGACGAGTCCACCTCACTGACCCGGTTACAGGCCCTGACCCATTCTCGCGATCGTGGTACAGCAGATCGGGCCAGGCTGCGGCTCATCGAGCGACTGGCCACGCCCGACTGGGTGGGCGAGGCGCGTCGCCGTTTCGTGCTGTGGCCCCCGGCAGCCGATTGGCCCGAGGAACTCCGTACCGCGCGACAGGAACTGGAGCAGAAGCTGAGCGGGATCGCCGATGCCCATCAAGCACCAAACCCCAGTTGGCTCGGCCGGACGATCGATGTCCAGCGGCGCGTGGAGGAGTCGAGTTCGGAGGACACCGAACTGCCGCTGCTGTGGATCGGCGAGCCCTGTGAGGCTCTGGAGAACTACTGCTATCGCTACGACGACACCCTGCAATTCGTGACCATCGAACGCGCCGATGGCTCGCGGTACGGGGAGTTGCTGCTGGCCTCGAATGACGAGAACCAACTCGACGAGAGTGCCCCGGTGTTGTACGGCTCCGGGCTCAACCTCTACCTCGTGCATATGGGGGTGATCCATGCCTTCTCGGTGCCGGAGAAGCGACTGCTGTGGCAGAGACAGACGGAGTTGGATTCCACGTCCGATCGAGTCTGGGGTGGGGACGATCATGCCCGATGGCAATTGCTCAACCCTCAAGCTGGGGAAAACGATCATACATTGGTGAGGAATTCGATGAATTTCTTTCTGACGGCCAATTCCCGTCAATTGGTCACTCGAACTCGCCGCGGCATCGAGATTCTCGATGTCATTCAAGGACACCACCTCTGGTCAATCCCACGGTACTCGCCGACGAGGGTGCGAACTGATCAAGGGGGATGCGATGACGATCGACTTTATCGCTTAGGGGGCTCGGCTTTGAATTCCTATTCGATCCGCTCAGGGCGACCCCTTCAGATGCCGCACATTCTCCACGATTCCATCCCGTGGTTGACTCCCCTGGATCACCTGGGTCTGACCACACTTCGCAAGCCCCGAGCCAGTGACGGCCTGACATTGAAGTTAGAACATATCCGCTGTTCAGCGGACCCGATCGCGGGCCGCGAGGGAACCTCCGGCGACCGCTGGGACGAGCAGGATCTGTTGCACCTCGAATCAGTCTGGACCCAGACAGTGGCTGCGGATGACCTGCTGGGAGCCGGACCTCCGGGACAAGGCGTGTGGATCGAGAAATCGGGAGAAGTCCATCTCATCGACTGGACCAGCGGACGCCAGCAAGAGTTGGGAACCGCCGTGATGAACGATGAGGTCTTGCAAGCGGCTCGCGCTCGACAGGATGACATTCAGGTCTACGCCAGCTGGAATCGATCTCAACTGATTGTCGCCACCAGCCTGTCCGTGACGGAAGACAATGTGGAATGCCCGTCCCTCCCGGTGCAGGGGGTGTTGTCGGTTCACTCGCGGGATCGTTCCCAACCCGATTGGCATGCCTCGACCAAGGGCTTACTGCTGACTCAGTCGCTGGACCGTTCTCCGTTCCTGCCGATTCTGCATCTGGAGAACTTGCTGGTGAAGGACGTTTCCTGCCAACGAGTACACTTGACGTTGCTCGACAAGCAGACGGGCCATGTTGTCCACGAACTCCGGACCCCGACGGTTGGCACCGGAGCCACGGGGAGTGAGTACGAACCGCTGACTCAGCACTGGAGCCTGTACTTGCCTGAAGAACGCATCCGCCTTCAGCCCCGCGCGGGGCTGCCGCCGTAGCGGCCACGCTCTGCTTCGCAAAGCCTTCGCGTCGCGGCTAAACGGCGTTCTGCACGCGTGAGTGCGTTTCGAGTTTCAAATCCTCCACTCCCCACGTTCTGGCGAACGTAGCTACGGGCCCACCCCACATGGATGTCCACCTGGTCTTCACTCCCGTCTGGTCCTGGCCGCTGGTGGGACTCGCCGCCAGCGGGCTGTATGGACTGGTGTTGTGGACCTATCCGCCTCGCATTCGGACTTTTTCGGCTGGCAAGCGACGGTTGCTGCTCGGGCTGCGGCTGCTGGGGGCCACGCTCTTAATCTTTGCCATGTTGCGACCGGCTCTGGAGTTCAGCGAGATCGATGAACGCGGGGCTCAACTGGTGTTCCTCACCGACAAAAGCCGCAGCATGAACACCCCCGATGGACCGGCGGGGTCCACGCGGCGGCAACAACTGCTCAAGACGCTGGAGGAGATTGCTCCCTCGCTGAAGGCCCTCGGGGAGAAGGTCGACATCCGCTTCATCGAGTTTGCGGAGACCTCGACATCCGTCGAGAAACTCGACCCCGCCAGCGACGGGCGATTTACCGCCATCGGCCTGGCGCTGGATGAACTCCGCAAGGAGGACCAGGCGAAACGCCTGGCTGCCGTGTTCTTGCTGAGCGACGGAGCCCAGCGGGCCAGCGGGGAGGCCAACATCGACCCGCGTGCCGCCGGTCGTCGCTTCGCCACGCAGAAGTCGGTCCCGATCCACACCGTGCCCTTCGGCACTTCCGAGATCACCACAGCCGGGATGGACCTGGGGGTCGAGGATCTGCTGGTCAATTCGTCGACGTTCGAACGCAAGGTCGAAGTCGTGAAGGCCAAGGTCCGCATGGTCGGGGCCGCCGGTCGCAAGGTCCGCGTGCGACTGCTGATTGAGGATCGCAGCGGCAAGGCCATCGGGCAGCCGGGGGTCTGGCAAGAACTCCCCTTCTCCACACAGACCAAAACCTCGCAGTTTCTCGAAACGAACGAGAACGCCACCGTCCTGCCGGTGACACTGTCGTTCATCGCCCTGTTGCCGGGGGAGTACAAACTCGCCCTCGAAGTCGAGCCGCAACCGGGCGAGGTCAAGACGACCAACAACCGGTTGGAGACGCTGATCACCGTGACCAAGGGCGGGATGAAAGTGGCCTACTTCGATGGGCCTCGTCCGGAGCAGAAGTTCATTCGGCGGCTCAATGTCACCGCTCGCATCCAACTGGACATGTTCTTTGTCTCCACCAACACCACCGGTCGACCGTTGGAGATTGATCCCAAGTTGTTCGAACCGGGACGGTATGACGTGTACATCCTGGGTGATGTGCCGTTCTCGGCCTTTCGCCGGAACGGAATCAACCTGCTCGATGATCTGGCGGATCGGGTCAGTCGGGACGGAGCGGGTTTGTGCCTGCTCGGTGGCCAGTACAACTACAGCACCGGGGGCTACGGGGGCACACGGCTGGGTGAACTGTTCCCCGTGAAACTGGATGGCAAAGTCCTGCCGGCGAGGCAGAGCGATCCCTCCCAACAGATCAAACAAAAGATCCAGATGCTGCCGACGCCCGAGGGAGAGAGCCACTTCCTGATGGTGCTCGACCCGACGGCGAATGAGCAGGCGTGGCGCTCGCTGCCGCCGATGAGCGGAGCCAACAAGCTGGTTCCTAGAACGGGTGCCGTGGGCATCCTGGCCGAGTCCGCCGAGGGGGCCCCGCTGCTGCTGGCGACCGATGTGGGGCGATCGCGCGTGGCGGCTCTCGCTGTCGATGAAACCTGGTCTTGGCATTTGCACGGGCGCGGCGAGGCCCACCAGAAATTCTGGCAACAGATGCTGCTCTGGCTGGCTCACAAAGAGCAGGAGGGGGATCAACCGCTGTGGGTCAAGGTCGACCCTCGCAACTTTGCTCCGGGAGCCAAAGTCCCGATCCAGATGGGCCTGCGCGATGAGAAGAAGCAACCCGTAGAGAACGCTGAATTCCAGGTGGAGGTCATCCGCCCCGATGGCACGAAGGCCGCCGTCACGCCGCAGAAGCAACCGGGCGGAGCCGCTGCCGATCTCTCGGAGACCGCCCTGCCCGGCGATTACTGGGTCTCCGTGCGGGCGACTGTCGGCGGCAAGTCCGTCGGCCTCCCCGCCATCACCCGCTTCATCGTCGAGGCCCGCGACCCCGAACTCGACAACCCCGCATCTGACCCCGACTTGATGGCCGAGATTGCGGCCCTGACCGGAGCCAGCGTGGTGCCGCCGGAAAAGCTCGGGACGTTCCTGGACGACTTGCTGAAGTCCGGCATCAGCACCGAACTAACCCGCAACCGCATCGTCAACCTGTGGGACAACTGGCCGTTGTTACTGGTCTACGCCAGTGTGATGACGCTGGAGTGGTACATCCGAAAGAAGAACGGGTTGGTGTAGGAGGGAGGGTTGAGGGCCACCAGCAGCCATTGCATGCCACTCCCCTCGCCCCCCGGGTAGGAGAGAATAAAGGTGTCAGGAACCATATTCGTCTCCCTCGGTCCACTGATGTCAACACAAAGGTTCCTGACACCTTTATCTCCTCCTCCTCCAAAGGTTCCTGACACCTTTATCTCCTCCTTGACACCTTTATCTCCTGTGACCTACCTCACTGCACCCTGAAAGGGTGGCCCAGCACAGCCCAGGGTCGCGACCGCAGGGAGCGCACCCTGGGTCAACGGGCCGCGCGAGAACGAACCCTGAAAGGGTT
>JAYTWO010000240.1:0-4670 GCA_043743415.1 Planctomycetota bacterium | reverse complement strand
TTTTCGCCGTAGGACGGACTTCTAGTCCGTCCTGTCAAAGACGGACTGGAAGTCCGTCTTACGTTCTGCAAATCCGCTTCTTATTCCGGGACAGTTCCTTAGAAGTGGTAGCCACCTTCACCAGAAGGTGGATGAGGGCTCTCGACGGTCTCGATCAGGAATGACGCTGCCCGCCAGACTTCCGAAGTCTTCGGAGACTTCGGAAGTCTTTGCCTGAACTAATTAGCGGCCGCCAGCACGGCGTCGTAGTCGGGGTGCGAGGTGATCTCGGGCACGTACTCGACGTGCTTGATCTTGTTATCGGCCCCGACCACGAAGATCGCGCGGGTCAGGCAGCGGTCCAGCGGGCCGCCGCTAATCAGCACGCCATAGGACTGGCCGAAACTGGCAGTCCGATGATCGCTCAGGCTGACAACCTTGTCGACCCCTTCCGCTCCGCACCAGCGCTTCTGGCCGAATGGCAGATCGGTGCTGACGACCAGAATCGCCACGTTGGGCAGCTGGGCCGCTTCGTCGTTGAAGCGTTTGGTCTCGGCGTGGCAGACCGAGGTGTCGAGCGATGGGATCGTGGCGATGATGCGAGTCTTGCCAGCGAAAGCGGCGAGATTCACCTCATCAAGGCTGTTGTTTTGCAGGCAGAAGTCGGGCGCGGTGTCGCCGACCTGCAGCGTGGGGCCGGAGAGGGTGACGGCATTGCCTTTGAGTGTGACGGTGGCCATATGTGTTCCTTTCGAGGGGTGAACCGCTGGCTGCGGCTTGTGTTTGGAGGACCAGTGCCTCAGTATTGCCAGTCTGGTTGATGTTGCAAGCCCTTGGCCCCGGAGAGTTCGCGCGGTGGATCAGCTCGCGTTGATGTTGCAAGCCGTGATCCTGCTCTCAAGCTTGGCCGTTTGGGGCATGATTCTCGAACGGCTCAGCACGGGGGAGTCGCTGGTGGGGCGACCGGTTCCCGCCACGCGCCCGCGCCCGTGGTTTGCGATTCTGCTGGTCGTGACATTGGTCATGCTCTCCTGTTCCGGGCAATACCAGCAGTCCAGAAACACCCCAGTTCCTCAGGAATTTGATGCAGACAAGACGCTCTTGTTCATGGCCGGTAATATCGGAGAACAGGTCTTAATCTTTTGCCTGATGCTGGTGGGGCTGACTCGACTGGGGAGTCAACGGCTGACTCGCTTCGGGATTGATGGCCGCCATTGGGATGAGGAACTCGGGATCGGGCTGCTCGGTTGGCTGGCGGCCATCATTCCGGTCCTGATCGCCAACGTGAGCATGTTTCCGTTTCGAGGAGACGACAACCAGCACATCTTCTTGCAAATACTCCAGAGCCAGCAGTCGCTGCCGCTGGTGGGATTGATGGTGGCCTCGGCCGTGGTGATGGCTCCTCTGGGCGAGGAGTTAATGTACCGCGTGATCCTCCAGGGCACCCTCCAGCGGTACTTCTCCCCCACCGCTTCGATTCTGATTTCCGCGAGTCTGTTCTCAGCGGTGCATGGGTTCCCCGACGCGGTCGGGTTGCTCCCTCTGGCGTTGATCCTGGGATACTTGTATTGGCGAACCGGGAGTTACGTGGTGATCGTCACGACCCATGCCGCATTCAACGCGGTGACTGTGATCCTCACGCTGATCAGCCCCGAGGGTTGATGCCTGCGGACACAAAAAGCCTACCGGGTAGGACGGCCTTTCCAGGCCGTCCTCGGGCGTCTCCCGCAGCCAGACGGCCTGGAATGGTCGTCTTACGGGGATCGTATTTTCGCCCGAGTGCCTTACTTCTCGGAATTCTGAGTCTGGCGGACGGGTGGCTGTTCGGGGTCGGCATTGCCACGCTTCATCTCGGTCCAGCCCGGCAAGTACGGATCCTTGAACGGGTTTCGGAGGCCCCAGTTGACGTTCACTTTGAGTTTCGCGGGATCGAATTTATATCTCGTCTCTTTGTTTCCCCCCGGATCGAGCATGCGGAGATGCAAGGGCAGGTAGGTCTGGGGATCGAGGAAAATCTCCGCTTCGGAATACTCTCGGGCCTCCTGATGCTGAAGCGGATTCGCCACGATATGCAACACGATGGGCTTCTTCTTGCCATTGATGTCGAGGAGCTTGCCGTCCGGATTGTGTTGATTTCCGAACCGCATGGCGAAGCGTTGCATGGCATCCTGAGCCTTCATGCCAAAGATGAACGGCAGCGGGCTGCGGGTGATGTTTTGCCCCTGGTTCTGCGGAGGGATCAAGATTGAATCGTACTGCTTGTTGCTCACGTCCAGGATGTAGATCTTCTTGCCGGTGCAAATCCATTCCGACTCTGCCCCGGCAATCACCTTGAACGGCTTTCCCTGAGCATTCGTACGCGCCAGCTTGGCCATGAATTCGTCGTCCGCCGATTTCCATTCGATCCGCCCCTTGTCGGGATTATCAAAATAGATATGGCCCATCCATCGCGTTTCTTTGCCGAAGACGGTGTCAAATTCGATGCGAGTAATCGGGCAATACAGCGAGGTGATGTCTTTGGTGTGCGATTCCCAGTCCGCGAGTACCGCTTTCATTTCTGTGGAGATCGGTTCGAAGGCCAGCTGCGGGGCGGGGCCTTGCACGGCGGGCTGCCGGGGGGCTGGCCCCTGTGTGGCCCCCGCCGGGCGCGGTCCAACCGGACGCGGAGCCCCCGCCGGAGCGGCGGATTCTGCCGGTTCTTTGGCGGTTGTGGCCCGGCCCACAGGTTCGCGAGTCGTACGGGGGACGGGGGTCGTGCGCGGGGTGTCCCCAGTGGGGGAAGCGGTCGGCTTCTTGGCGACTGGCCGGATGCTCCCCGTCGCCGGACGCGGGGGCGGGGACTGTGCGAACGCAGCTTGGCCACAGAGACAGAGGCTCAGCACGGCACAAATCAGGGAGTTGATGCGATGGGGCACCGACGGATCCTTCCACGGTATGCACCCGAGCCGCACACCCACTCCGCGTGGGCCGCATCTCGGGATGCGGGCATCCTGACCCGTCCGACAAGTCGAACGACCAGATTCCGCATACTAGCAGCGCTGATGGAAACGCCTCCAGACCGGTTTTTTGAGAAGACGGAGGGGCTGGCAGTCGCAACGCCTGTTTCGAGGCGAGACCGGCCAATTGGGGAGGGGGGAGGGATGTGGCTCAAGTGGCGATCGATGGAGGTCGATGGCGCTCACGAGTGGAGCGGTCGTGGTCCGCTCCCGTTCCGTATGAGTGGTTCGATGTCCCAGTCCCGGCAGATGCTGGCCTCGCTGATCTGCGCCCTGCTGGGCGTGGGGTTGCTGATGGTGTATAGCGCGAGCATGACAGCCCGCCCGTCGCAGGCCGAGGAGTTCTACCTCACCAAGCAGGCTCTCTTTTTGCTGTTTGGGCTGGGCTTGGGGGGAGTGGCCTCTGTGCTGCCCGCCAGGTTTTGGAAGCAATCGGCTCCGTGGGTCTTTGGGATGGGGATGTTACTGCTCGTACTCGTGTTGATCCCTGGCATCGGGACGCAGGTCAAAGGCTCCCGTCGCTGGCTGCGGCTGGCGGGGGTGTCGTTGCAACCGTCCGAGTTCATGAAGGTGGCCACCACGCTGCTGCTGGCGTGGGGCATGGAGCGGCACTGGAACCGGCGGCACGAATTCGTACGCGGTACGGTCGTCCTCTTGGCCCCCGTGGCGGTGGCGGTGGGGTTGGTCGTGATCGAGCCCGATCTGGGGGCGTCGGTGTTCCTTTCGATGACGATCCTGCTCGCACTGTTCATCCGAGGTTGGCCGATCGCCCGGCTGGTCGCCGGAGCACTGGTCCTCGCTCCGCTGGCCTCGGTCTGGCTGGTCCTCAAGCCGTATCAACTGCGGCGGTTGCAGGGGTTCCTGGCGACATGGACCGACTTCGAACAAGCTCCCTATCAGGTGCAGCAGTCGCTGACCACGCTGGGGGTCGGCGGCCTGTCGGGCACGGGCCTGGGCGAGGGCACTCAAAAACTCAGCTTCCTGCCCGAGGCGAACACCGACTTTGTGTTCTCGGTGGTCGGTGAGGAACTCGGGCTGGTCGGGACGCTGGGGATTTCTCTGCTCTGGCTCTCGTTGATGTGGGTCGGAGTGCGGGTTCTTCGGCCACTGCGGCGCGACTCGTTCGAGTACACGGTCGGGTTCGTGTTGCTCTGCCAGCTCGTGGCCCAAGCGGCGACCAATGTGGCCGTCACGACCGCCATGCTGCCCCCCAAGGGAATCGCCCATCCGCTGATCAGCTACGGCGGCAGCTCGCTCTGCACGTCGTTACTGTCGATGGGCATTCTGCTGAGCGTGTCACGACGGAATGCGACAGTGTCCATTCTCCAGCGGAATGCGAGTCGCCCATCGCCGATGTCGCTTGATCGCTCCGCGCGAGAGAGTTGACCCCGGCTGCGCGATCCTGGGGTGTGGCCGCAGGCCACCCTAAGCTCGACTCGACCAACCGGCTATGAGCTACATCCCCTTCGGGAAAATGACAGCCCTAGACGAATTTGTGCCTGCCCCGAGGGGGTGACGGGACTCGGCTGTCGAGTTGATTATCAACCACTGGGGAGAAGAGGCCGAAGACAACCCGTCTGGCAATCACTGTCCACAGAGTGCGAGACGCACTGTGTGATTGTTCGCTGGCTGTCCGTGACCAGTCCGTTCTTCGTCCCGGTAGGGACGGTGGAAAATAGCCCACCGTTTCAACGG
>JAYTWO010000239.1:0-8200 GCA_043743415.1 Planctomycetota bacterium | reverse complement strand
CTGCGATCAAGGCCAAGACCGACCAGCTGTTGCGGTCTGCTCACAGGCTCGGATCGGTTACACTGTCACACATTAGTGCGAGTGCGTCTCGATGTTGCGGTCTGCTCACAGGCTCGGATCGGTTACACTCCAGTGCAGGAGTAGTAGCTGCCGGTGACCGTTGCGGTCTGATCACAGGCTCGGATCGGTTACACTTCAACTACCTGACTGAGTTCCAGTTTCAGAGTTGCGGTCTGCTCACAGGCTCGGATCGGTTACACTACCTGTTGCGGAACTCGACTCTGTATCTTGCGTTGCGGCGGATTCAGGGTCAGAAAAGCAGCATTTGACGGGACGGTTCTTCTGGGGGTTTCCGCATTTTCCCCCAGAAGATTCGCATCCGCTCGAACTGCTTATCGGTGACCATAAGGACGCGAACCTCGCCGTCTGGCGGTAGCTTGCGCTCGATGCGTTGGAAATGGACATCGGCGTTCTCCTCGCTGGGGCAATGGCGACCGTAGATCGAATACTGCATCTGCGAGAAGCCGTCATCCAACAGGCTCTTGCGGAACAGTGTGTATTCACGTCGGGCGGGCTTGGTGTCGACCGGCAGGTCGAACATGACGACTAACCACATGGCGCGGTAACTGCTGAGTTGCATGGTAACGGAATCTCCAACACTTGGCTGCTGCCATCCAGGCAAGAAACGAGCGAGCTGACATAGCGGTGCAGGACGACGAGTAGTGGGCCGGATGATTCGCCGAACTGGGTCTCTTCGGTCAACAGTCCCAGCAGCTCGGCTTTCACCTCTTGAGTGAGTTCGTGGTGTCCCCCGAAAGCCAGGTCTCGAACCTTGGCGTCAACCAGTGGGCGTAGCGGTTCGAGCAGATCGTCCGCCAGACAAAACGCATTGCTGCGGTTCGAGTGAAACACTCCCAGAGCGGGATGCAAACCCGCAGCCACGATCGCTCGTGCCACAGCTGCCCGCAGGATCGCGTAGCCGTAGTTGAGCAGGGCATTGATCCCCGGCTGGTCGGGATCGCGGGAAAAGCGAACGGGGTCGAGGGCCTGGGGAGCGAGCATCAGCCAGACCGACCAATAGGCTTTGGCGGCTTGGGCTTCGAGGTTCTCGGGATCACCCGAACGGACACGAGCTGCGAAACCGCGCAGGCGTTTCTCGACGGGGGAGCCTTCGACGAGATTGTCGGCCTGGGCGTTGATCTTGGCTCGAACCAGCTGTTGCCAGATGCGTTTGCGGGCGGGCTGCGTGGCAGCGATCTGGGCTTTGAGTCGCCAGACGACTTGAGTGTGGTCGGCGAGCGGGAGCAGGATTCCGCAGGGGAGGTGGTCCGGCCCGCAGAAAACGACGACGGCATCGCTGGCGACCAGAGAGGTGAGCGCGGTGTGCGTGTAGGTGGTCTGGGGATGGTCGACGACGACCACTCCCAAATCCTCGCACGGGATTGTGGCGACCACAGCGCCGTCTCGCTTGAGCAAGAGTTGGCGGTGACTGATGGCCAGATGAGCGGGTTCGCGAGAGATTTCGAGGGTGCGTTTAATCATGGGCACTCCGGCGACAGCAGCGCGGCGTGCTTCCTTGCGGGGACTCCATGACATTGATGCTAGGCGGGGTGGGGACCGCTGTCACGGAGAATCAGTCGTTGGCATTGCGAATTCTTCCGAGGGGATCGACCGTGACTTTTTGACATTCGAGCGTGCCCGGCTTGGCCGAGTATTTGTCTTTCTCCGACGCCATCCTCGCATCGGTGTGAAACACAAATTGCATCTGTCCGGTTGTCGAGGCAGCCGTGACATACACAAACAGCCCTTCCTTCCCCTTGATCGTAGCCAAGACCGTTTCCCCCCAGCTGAGCGAGAAAAGGAACCTGGCCGCCGGATACTCGGGATGTTCTTTCGCAATCAGCGGCAACCGGTCCTTGGTCCGCTGGGTGGCCTCCAACATGGTGACGGCGTGCATGACCCGTTTGGCCTTGCCCTTACTATCCGGTGGGAGTTCGAAGATTGAGATGTGGTGTGTGTTGCCTGGCTTGACGTAGGCGGTCCGTTCCCCGCTACGAATCGGTTGGATCGTGTCGTCTTGGTAGAGCACTCGAACCGTTTTGATGACCGATGGATTCGAGGTCGTGCGACCGTCCTTCCGCTTCATCAGCAGCGGTTCATTCCAAGCATCCTTGGGGATTTTCACCTCAGCTGCGCCACGCTGTTTGCGCCCGACAACGACGCCGAATGCTTGCAACCGCTCGATGACCAAGGCTTTAACCTGCGGGTCGCGGATGCGTTCGATCATGGATGCGGTCAGGGTTTCGAGCGGCTTGCGCACGACAAATTGCTTGGCGTCCTCCGTCCAGCCCTTGGCATGCGGGCGCGGCTCGCCCGATGCGAGTGCGGGTTTGGAGGTGGGGCCGTAGACGGTCTCTTCGTGCAAAGCTCCATTGAGGTCGCGCACCGGGCGGTGGGAGACGTTGATCTTCTCGAGCATCTCATCAGCGTCTTGGCGAAAGTGCTCCCACGGCGGGGGCAGTTGCTCCGGCGTGAACCGTACGCGGGCCAATGCCTGCAATCGAGAGCGAGTCATGCAAGCCACCGCCAGGGCATCGACAGCGTGATGCCGGTGATCGTCGCGGCTCTTGTGCGGCAAGCCCCATTGATGCCGCAACTCGGATGTCAACTGGCCCTTCGTGGCGAGGACATCACAATCGAGACACTCCATATATTGACGGACTTGACTGGAGATGTAGGCGGAATCGGTGAGATGCCGGTTGAGGAAGTCATCGAGTTTGACCTCCTTTTGCTTGATCTTGGCGAGCTTGCGGCCCCGGACTTCGAAGGCCAATTTATAGGCCGTTTGCAAGATGCGTTCATACTTCTCGGGGTCCGACTCGCCGACCCATTCCCAGACCGTACGATTTCCCTTGAGCTGGTTTTCGCCCGCAAAGCAGACGACTTTGTTCATCAGGGAATCGTCCAAGCTTCGCGAATACGGCAGGATGTGGTCGACTTGCACATCGACGGAGAACAGCTGGGCTGGGGAGATATGGTTTCCCGAGTAGAGACAGTGTTCGCCTTGCTCCTGCCAGAGGAGAACGCGGTTGATCGACTCGCGAGAGGGGGAGAGATTGAGTTCGCGGATGATGTCGGCAGCGCTGGAGCGGGCCTTCTCGCGAAGCCTCATCTTGAGGGAGTCTTCGGCCCGCCTACTGGGGCTGCCTTGGACCTCGCGGAGCAGTTCGACATGGATGGCTGCGGGTTTGCCGTACTCGCGAATGATGGCGTTGACGACCTTGCGGACTTCGTAGAGGGCTTGCTTCACCAACGGATTCAGGATATTCGATGGCGGGGCGGGGAGCGTGTCGCGGACGGTGACGGGGCGCTGGTCGGGGCGTAGGTACCCGGCTTCCGCCAAGGCACTGGGCGTGCCGTCGCGAGTCATCATCAGGCATCCTTTTTCCAAGGCTGGCAACAGCTTGATGATCGCCTTGCGACTGACGTTGAGATAGCCCGGAACGATGTTGGTCAGGTCGATGCTCGCCAACTCCTCGGCTTGTTCGGGCGTACAACCCCACTCGCGAACGGCTTCCTCCTCTGAGTATGGCTTTTTCTTATCGAGCATTCGGAGCACGATGGCGGTCCGCTCGTCCTCGGGGCGTTTGTACCAGGCTTTACCAAACAACGTCTTCTGAGCCAGAACGTGATCGACCGGCGAACCGAGGAGCTTCTTGCGCCCGCCAATCTCCAAGTTAAACGAGTCACCTTCCAGCAAGTCGAGTTGTTTTCGCAGCTGATCGAACGTGGCCTCTTTCATTCCGGAAAGGTATTTGATGACTTTGGCTCGCTCCTCAGAAGTCAGCGGGCGGGGGTCATCTTTATGAGGGTGGACCTTGAGGTTGTTCACCTCATTCAAAAGTCGAAACCGCTGGGCCAGACGATCGGCCTTCTCGCAGCGCCGCTCGCCCTTCTCCAGTTCGCACTTGCCGATGGTCGATGTCGGCCAATACAGCGCTCGTTGAAAAAACAGAATGCCGTGGAAGCCGACCTCTTTGAGCAGTGTTCCCCCGCCTCGTCTCTTGCGGGGCTTCGGCACAGCGGGGTAGCTCTGTTGGCCTCGCGCTCCGTACTTCAGCGCAGCTGTCAGTAGTTGGGGATGAAACTTTGCCTGCGTCTCCCAGAGAAGTTCGAACTCCTTGAGGAACATCGAGCGACTCGTTCGCAGCCCTCGCACTGCTTCGGTCGCTGGCCGATGGTGTAGGAACTCACCCAGGGTCCGATAGCCAGAGGCTGCGACATCCTTGTCGAGTTGGGCAATCATCTCCAACGTTTCGGAGCTGTCTTTCTTCGCCTTTCCGCCATCGGTCTTCTTGTTGGAGAGGAACCCACGACGCTGAGCCAGGTGGAGCAGAACCCGCCCGAACTCATGGGAGGAGAGTTTCTCATCCAGCCCTTTGGCTCGCAGAGCATAGGGGGCGATGGTCAACAGCCGGTCTTCTTCGGATCGATCACTGGGCCATAAGCCAGCCTCCCGGAGAGCGGTCCGCATCACCTTCTTTCGCAAGGCCCGACGGGCAATCTGCCGTCGCATTCCCCGCGCTTGGCGGCGTGCCTGATTCTTGGGAACCTCGGTCCCTTGCTTATCGCGGTCGACCCCCTCGGGAAATATCCGCACGCCCATATCGAGGATGCAGTTCGAGTCTTCGTGGACAATGGCCCAACCCAGGGAGTTGCTCCCCACGTCGAGGCCGAGTGTGTACTTGACCGGCGGAACATCAGGTTGGCCCATCGTTCGTTCTCTCAGTTGCATTTTCAAGGAAGCAGGACTACATTCATCTTAGTGTAACCGACCCGAGGCTGTGAGTCTTACCGCAACAAGACAAAACATTCTCAGGCAACGCTCTACGGAGCGACCCGCTCTTCGGAGCCCGACCGCCTTGCTTGCAAGGCGGTTTTTTGTTTTCACGTGTATGCTCTGGCAGGGTAGCCCAGACGTGGCTTTGAACGTGTGGGTGACGCAGGCACGAGAGGGATGGCCGAGTGACCCGGTCCTTCATATCCTCGTGTGGCTCTGCCACCCAGACACTCCGAGCTGTGTCTGGGCGACCCCGCGTCGGGCCGATGCCGGGAACGGAATGAATTCCGTTCTACTTCACAGACCGCATCACGGCGTGATCGTCACCGCTTCTTGCTGGTGGATCGGATTGGGCAGGTCGGTGCTGATCAGTTCGACGCCCACCAGCGGCGTGCCTTCTTGGGCAGCTGTCAACACGATGTCGTAGGTCTGATTGGAGTTGGGGGCCAGTTCTTCGACGATGTCGAAGGTCACGTATTTGCCTTCCTGGGTGGCTTTGACGTTGTCCGAACCCTTGGCAGCGACGAAGGTCATTTGAGGCGGGAGTTCGAACAGGGCCTGGACCTGTTTGGCGGGAGCGGTGCCCCGGTTGCCCACGGTGACGCGCATCGAGACCTGGTCCCCGACGGCCACGGCTTTGCCATCGCCCTGGAAATCGAGAGTCAGCGAGGAGAACCCCTGGACTTCGAGTTCGGTCGGCAACTCGGCCCGATGGCCCGAGGCCGCCACCGCTTGCACTTGGCCGCTGAGCGTCCCGGCGCGGGCTGACACGACCGAGAGCTTCAAGTCCGAGTGCTGACCGGGGCCGAGTTCCGATACCTTCCAGGTCACGGTGCGGTTCTTGGCATCCCAGCGGAACTTCCCCATCTCGCCGACGGGGGTCACACCATCGGGAAGTTGCTCGGTGATGATGACATTCTTCATCGTCTCGACGGAGTGGTTGGTGACCTTGGTCACAAACTCCGCAGGTCGGTTGACGAACCGGCGGGCATGGCCTTCGCGACTGAGGGTCAGTCGCGACTCAATCACGGTCAGGTCGAGCGTGCGGTTTTCCTGCTCGATTCCATTCGCGGTCACGATGACATGCGGGGTGTATCGCCCCTGCTCGGCTGCGGTCACGGTCAGCTCAATCTCCTTCGACTGTCCGGGAGCCAGAGTCCCCAGATCCTGGTCGAGGTCGAGTCCCGCCGGATGTTGCAGGCCCTCCTGCAACACCGCTCGCAGCGAGGCCTTGCGGGCGGTTCCCGTGCCGCTGTTGGTAATCACAAACTTGACGGGCACCTGCTCGCCCACGGCCACTTCCGGTGCATGCTTGATCGACAGCGACAGCGTGGGGGCCGTCACGACCGTCTTGGTGGCCACCTGGGCGGCAAAGCGGACAGTGGCCACGCTGCCGATCGGACCGGCCTCCAGTGGAGTGATTTCAACCTTGATGACCTTCTGGGTGTTCGGCGGCATCGTCTCCAATTCCCAGCGGAGGATGCGGTCGCGACCGATGTGGGCCTGCGGCTGGGAACGCTCCATGCGGGCTCCCTTGGGAATCCGCTCCTCGACCACGACATACTGGGCGGGGACGGTGCCGACGTTCTCCACGATGATCTCGTAGACGAACTTCTCACCGACCTCCGCTTCGGCCTGGGCCTTCTTCTCGATGCGCAGCTGAGGCTGTTGCGTCGGCGTCAGTAGTGGGTCTTCGACGGTGGCGTCGCCGATCAGCATCTCGGGCGTGATCGTGCGCTGCGGAGTGGGGATCGACGAATTCGTTGTTTTTGTCGAGGTCGACGGAATAGAAGACCGTGCAGCCGGTGTCGGATCGAGATCCTCCCCGATGGCGTGCGTATGGGTCGGAGTGCGGGCGGGCCGGTGGTTCGGAGAGAGATTCAGAGGTGCCGGTTCTGACCCGAACTCGGCGGGAGCCGCCTGCTCAGCGGGAGCCACTTGCTCGACGGCAGTCGGCAGCGAGGACCGATTGCGAGGTGCGAAGGGACTGAGTTCCGGTGCGGCATCCACCGGCTCCGGCACCTCGACAGCCCCAGCCCCCGTCTCAAGCTCAGTCTCAAGTTCGAGCTCGGCACCGAATCCGGACATGTCTTCGAGTTCTGCATTCGGGTCAGGCACCACGATCGTCTGGGGCTCGGGGACCACCGGGTCACGAGCCGGGCCACGAGTCCGCCCGCCCTGTGCCGGAATCACGTTCCCGGTGTCACTCGCCGTGGGGATGCTCGACGGAGCGGCTCCCAGCGGGCGAACCACTGGCAGTTCGGCTTCGAACTCGTCGGCAGCGTCGAGAGGATCGAACGCCTCAGACTGGTCGGGAAGGTCGCCGGGAGCGAACGACACTTCGGTGTCATCGACGAGTTCTTCGGCATTCGCGGAGACGATCCGACTGGGATTGAGGCTGCGCGGCGATGCCGTGGGTGCAGCCTTCTTCGGCGACGCCGATGGGGCCACCCGGGGATTGGGAGTCGTCAGGAGTACGGGCGAGCCCGCCTCTTTGGGAAATCGACTCAGTGGACTGGGTTTCGAGACCGGCAACCGCGGAGCGGCCTCCCCCATGGTTCGGACGCGGGCCTCGGGTTCCGAGACCTCCTCGGCTTCGAGAATCTCCAGCGACGAGACGCCCGGTTCCGGTTCGGTCGGCTCCGGGATTTCGGCCAGCGCGGGCTCGTCCTGCTCCGGCGGGAACGCCGCGGGCATGCTGCGCGGAGTTGGCTCTTCGCCCACATCGGAGTTTCCCGCAAAGGCCGGTTCCGCCTGGGCCAGACGCTGGTCCTCCGTGGGTTCCTCGCCGTTGACCACCGACGCCGGTAGCGCCTGGGAAGAGGCCACCTTCGGGATCGGTTGCCCCCCCAGACCGACGCCCTCTTCAGGCTCGCCTTCCAGAGCCGTGAAGTGCGAGGCATCCGCAGCTTCGATCGGCTGCAGTTCGGTGTTGGCCTTCCACACGGCAAAACAGCCTGCGGAGATGACGCCGGAGAGAGCGAGCAGTTTCAGGAGTACAGTCGGCATGGGAGTCCTTTCCCGGGCGGTCCTCGCGGGAGTCTTCCCGCGTCGCCGCCCCAGTCAGCAGGGCCACCGTCAGCTGCGTGGCCGTCGTGACAATCCCCAACCATCCGAGAGGGGGATTGCCTTCATCGGCAACTTTTGCCGCACGACAGACGGGTTCTTAGCAGTTCTTTCAAAACGGGAAAAGAGGAGTTTGGAGGAGAAATGGAGACGAGAGTGCGAGACGCACTTTGCAATTCGGATGGTTGCTCGCATCGGATGTCCACTCGACCCCTCCTTGTCCCGGCAGGGACACCCGAAAATAGCCCACCGCTTCAGCGGTGGGACCGAGGGATCGCGATCTTCTCAGTCCCG
>JAYTWO010000238.1:0-12986 GCA_043743415.1 Planctomycetota bacterium | reverse complement strand
TCATCTGATCCAACGCCAAGCACCGCATCTCGACCTGCTGCCGCTCCGGCCGCTTCGTTCTCGCCACGCTGGACTTGAGGTGTCTTGCTCATGCAGAACTCTCTAGTGCATCGATATAATGAACCGAAGGCTCAACTGCAAAAACTGACAGCCTCGAAGCGAAAGGGCGTTCTTTCGCGGAGCGAAAGACGACACTCCCGGCTTGACGACTTCTCACCCTGGCAACCCGACGCGTCAGCGAGGGCGGACGCTCTCGGTGTCCTGCGAGAGAGTGAGCCGCTGGGAGGGCGGCTCACTGGCCGACTTGGGCGCGTTTTGGTGGCACGCCTCGCTCGGGAGGGCGAGGCTCCACCCCAAATCCTCGCGTTGACAAGGCACTCGTGCCGTGCCGCTTACGGATTCGAGGCGAGTTGAGGCTTGGGCTCGATGCGGATCATTTGCTCCCGTGTCGCACGATCGACTCGGACCACTCGTCCCGCAGCTCGGGGGATCGCGACGAGGGACCGCTGGGGAGCTGGGACGTAACGAACAGTGATGTTGCGATCGGTCGGTACGAAGTTCAGTTTCGTACCCGGGGCTGGATTCGGCTCGACTTCTGGACCTCCTTCGATGGGTGCCACAAAGTCGGTGGGTTCTCCCACTCCCCCCATGGGCCGGGCCGGGCGGATCTCTTCCTTGGGCATGGCGTCATCGCCCGGCATCTCCCGTCTCCGGACCCCTGTTCCCGTGGCCGGAACCATGTCATCGGGTGGCAGTCCGCGCTTCACTTTCGGATTCACCGGCACAACCTCTTCTACCGGGGTCGGATTCGGTGCAGGCTTGGACGATTGGATCGAGGTCGCACTGTCCCCAGTCGGACATGCCGAACACGGCGAACAGGGTGTACAACAGCTGCCAGAATCGACCACATATGACGGGCCATACCCGTTGCCGTAGTAACCCACAGACGGACCGTAGTGGGCGTTGTAGGTTCCATCGACCGGAGCGACGGGAGCCGACATCACGGGCGCGGCATAGACCGGAGCGGAGTACATGGGAGCGGAGTAACCCATCCCGTAGCCACCGCCATACCCGGCCCCATAGTGCATCCCGCCGCCATAGCCACCGCCCCACCCGTGGCCGAAGATCGAGTTATACAACCACGGAATGACCCCGGCCTCCGCGCGGGTACTCATCCCCAGGCAGGGCACCAGAAATCCGAACAGCACACACAGTGATTTCGCCGAGACATGTCGCATAGCACCCTCCTCTTCGCCCCCCTCCCCCTCGCGATCTGGAGACAAACTCCCATCGCGGGTGCAGGCAGCACAAACCTTCGATCTTGCTACCAGAATCACGCAGGGCGTGTCCGTTGTCAATGGGTTGTGACGATATTGCAGTCTGAGCAAACCAGCCAGGGTCGGATTGTATCAAGTGTAACGGCCCCCACACCGGATACGCGGTCCAAATCATCAATGCGGGTAAATGGCCCCCGCTGCTTCTGATCCGCCACGATCCGTCGGGCCAGAATCTCGCCGATCCCCGGCAACTGCATCCACTCGACCCAGGTGGCGCGATTGATGTCGACCTTAAAGTCGTACTGCCGGACCGGGAGCCGCTCGATCTCCACGAGGTTCTCCCCACGTGATCGCCAGCTTGCCCAGTGAATCCCGATCCCAGCGAAGACCAATACGGCCAGCACAACCAACACCCGCTGGTCGCGGTCGCTCCAATCCAGCCACGGCTTCCGCTGGGGCGGAGCGACGGGGTGAGTCGGTGCTTTCGGTGGCTCTGGAGACGACATCCGATTTCGCTCACATGGGTGACTTCAATGGCGTGAACCATTGGATCAAACGCACAGACCAATTCATATGGTGTCATGGGGGCGAAGCCTGTCCCCCGAGAGCCTCCAGTGCCGACAACGTCACCCTGGCTACTGCCGCGTGTGAGTGCTGCTCGCGGACCTTGTGGTAGCCCGCTTGTGCCAGCGCCAGCCGCAGCGACCGGTCGGCCAGCAGGCTCGTCCAAGCGTCGGCGAGGTCGTGTGGACTGCGGTGCGGCACCAGCAGACCGCCTTTGCCATCGGCCCCAATCAATTCCGGAAAGGCCCCGACCGCCGGTTGCACCACCGGGACGCCGTTGGCCCAGGCCTCCAGAACCGGCAACCCCTTCGGCTCCTCGAAGTCGGTCGGCACGGTCAGCACATCGATCGATCGGTAGAACGCGACCTTCGCCTGGATCGTGTCGGGGCTGCCGCTGAACTCCACCGCTGATCCGATGACTGCCCCTCGGTGGCGCTGCTCCGCGATGTAGCTGCGGTGCTGGGCCGGTTCATACCCGCCGATGCGCAGGCGAGCCTCGGGGTGCTGGGCATGCAGCAGCGCGAACGCCTCCAACAGATGGTGCAGCCCCTTCTCTGGGGCGAGGCGGGCGAAGTACCCGATCGTGAATGGCTGGCCCTGGCGCTCACCCGGCGTTCCGGTGTGCGGCTCCAGATCGATCGACAGCGGGATCGTCTGGAACCGCTCGATGGGCAGGCTGAGCATCCTCGCCATGCGGTCGCGATAGAACCGCGAATGTGTCAAGAACCCATCGAACCCGCTGGCCCGCTCTGACACTGCGGCGAGGGCGCGGCTGCGGTGGGAGTCGGGGAGGGCGTCGAGGAAGACATCGTCGCCTTGCAGGACGCAGGCCACCGGGCCACTGTACTCGGCTTTGATTTGCGGCAGGCATCCGCTGAGCAGGGCGTTACTGAACACGACGATGTCCGGCTTGAGTTCCCGACCGATGTAGCGGGCCAGCTCCTCCCCGGCCTCGCGGATCGGACCGTCACCCCCCGCCAGCATCGTGAGGGTCAGGTCGCCCAATTCCGCCGCGTCATTACTCACTCCGAACCGCGTCAACTGGCGGATCACCCACGGCCGGTCGAGCCACGACTTCGACCACTGCGGCAGCCCGGCCCAGAGCGGCGACTTGGCATTCAGATAGACATTGATCCCGCCGAAGAAAACGCGGGACTGGCTCTGGTTCGGCTCGTCGACGCGAATCGGGGTGTAGGTCGGGATCAGCGTGACCCGCGTCCCGCTGGCGGTCAACCCGCGCGCCCAGGTGTTGTCCTGCATGCACGAGCCGCAGAACATCCCCGCGCCTCCAGCTGTGACGATGGCCACGTGCATGAAACCTCTTTCTGGAACGCTGCGAACAGGAGGCGAACCGGGTCCGCCGGGCCACCCCGACGGCGAAGGGGTGTAGTATCACGGAGGACATGGCCCGTCACAACACCCAGCTGTGTGCCTCCCGATCGGCGGTGACGAATGGGCCACACCGACGAACCAGACGCACAACCGCTCCGCTTCGAAGACTTCGCGTCGCAGCTCAACAGGGAAAGAGCTCACGCGACGGTGATCGTGACGCACACACTTCGACACCGTGATTGCTATACTCCCCATCGCCCCTGTCGCGGAAGACGCCTGTCACGGAAGTTCGCATGATCGCCCTGTCTCATCTTCGCGGAGACGCCGATGCCCTGACCCTCGAATGGGCGGATGGAGCGGTGCATCGCGTGACTTGGCGCGAGTTGCGAGATCGCTGTCCGTGTGCGACTTGTGCCCAGGCCCACGCGCAGCCCGCGAGCCCCGCCAGCTTTGATCTACTCCCAGTTCTCTCGCTGGCCGAGACGCTCCCGCTGAAGGCACTCTGGATGCGTCCGCTGGGGAACTATGCCTACGCCATCCAGTTCACCGATGGCCACAACACGGGCATTTACTCGCTCGACTACCTGCGGTCTCTGGGCCAGGAGATTGCCTCGCGGCTATGAGTTCCGCCAGCGAACAGCATCCGAATCCGTCCGGTGTTTCGTCTTGGATGGAGATCGTCTCCGGTCGGCGCGCGGGGCTGGTGGCCTCCGGTTGTCGGGCGGGTTTGTCACTGCTGGAGCCGTTCTATGCCGCCGTGATGGCGCTCCGCAATCGGGCGTTCGATCGAGGTTGGCGAGCGCAGACCCGCATCCCGGTCCCGGTGATCAGTGTCGGCAACCTGACCGCCGGTGGTACTGGCAAAACGCCGACGGTGGCCTGGGTGGTTCGCACGCTGCAGTCGCTCGGCGCCACCCCCGCCATCATCAGTCGCGGTTACGGAGGGAGCGGTGGGACCAACGATGAGAGGTTGTTGCTCGACCAGCTCCTCCCCGGTGTGCCTCACCGACTGAACCCCGATCGAGTCTCTGCAGCCCGCGAATTGACCTGTGCCACCGGACCGGATCGCCTGAACGTGCTGGTTCTCGACGATGCCTTCCAGCACCGACAGATCGCCCGTGACTTCGATCTGGTCCTGGTCGACTGCCTCAACCCGTGGGGCTTCGGTCATCAACTCCCACGCGGGCTGCTCCGCGAGCCGCTTCAGTCTCTCCGTCGGGCCAGTGGTGTGCTGCTGACCCGAGGCGATCAGGTCGACGAGGAAACCCGACACGGCATTCTCGAAACCATCCACCGCTGGACATCCGCTCCCGTCCTGACGAGCCACTTCACGCCCACCCGGCTCATCAACGCACGGGGCGAGGTCCGCAGCCTGGAGCAGCTTCAGCACCATCACGCGGCCGCGTTCTGCGGGATCGGCAACCCGATCGGATTCCGTCGCACACTGACCGGCTGCGGCTTCGCGATTCCCGAGAAGCGTTTTCGGGTCTATCCCGATCATCATGTCTACCAGCCAGCCGACTTCGAGGCCATCGGTGGATGGGCGAAGTCCTGGGGGGTGGAGTGCCTGCTGACGACTCACAAGGATCTGGTGAAGATCCCCATGGCCCACTTGAGCGGTGTCCCGGTGTGGGCACTGGAGATTGAACTGCGATTCGAGGACCACGCGTCGGAGATTCAGCTCGCGGAGCGACTGAGGAATGTTGTGGCAGATGACGATTCTGCTCGCGGCAAGAATCGGCACATTCCTTGAGCGGCACGGCGCTCAAGGGTTGGGGCACTACGCCGAACCTTCGGCTGCTGGCAGAGAATCAACACGCTCACCCAGCGCCTCCTCCCGGACCGGCTTCTCCACAAACGTCCCCGGTTTGAGTTGCGGGCCGGTGCGGTGGGCGTCGAGGATTTTCTGGAGCCGCTCGGAGTCCATAACCTCGACCTCGATCAGCTCCTTCGTGATCTGATCCAGGACCGCGCGGCGGCTGCGCATGATTTCGCGGGTGGTTTCCATGCACTCGTCGACGATGCGTTTGATTTCCAGGTCGATCTCCCGCATGGTCTGCTGGGAGTGGGTACTTTCGATGGCTTGCGTCGATCCGTACTGGAACGGCGAGCGTCGCGAGTCGCTGTAGTTGACCCGGCCCATCTTGGGGCTCATGCCGTATTCAGTGACCATCCGACGGGCGGTGTCGGTGGCCCGTTCGAGGTCGTTTCTGGCTCCGGTGCCGACTTCCTGAAAGACCGATTCCTCAGCGGCGATGCCGCCGAGCATCACGCAAATCTGACTGACCAGTTCCGACTGCGTGATCATGTGCTTGTCGTCTTCTGGGCGTTGCAGCATGTAGCCGAGCGCACCGAACCCACGCGGGATGATCGAGATCTTATGCACCGGATCGGTGTTCGGCAGGCTGCTCGCCACCAGGGCGTGGCCCGATTCATGGCAGGCCAGCCTGAGCTTCTCGTCGTCCTTGATGATGCGGCTGGTCTTCTCCAGCCCGATACTCACGCGCTCGACGGCTTCCTCCAACTCCACCATCGTGACAGCGTCTTTGTTCTTGCGCGCGGCCAGGAGTGCGGCCTCATTGACGAGGTTCTCCAGGTCGGCTCCGACGAAGCCGGGGGTGATCTTGGCCAGGTTGGTCAGTTTGACATCGTCGGCCATCTTGACTCGCGTCGAGTGGACCTTGAGGATCGCCTCGCGGCCCTTGTAGTCGGGTCGGTCCACCAGCACATGGCGATCGAATCGGCCCGGTCGCATGAGAGCGGGGTCGAGGGTCTCGGGCCGGTTGGTAGCTCCCATCACGATCACGCTCTGATCGGAGGCGAATCCGTCCATCTCAACCAGCATGGCGTTCAGCGTCTGGTCCCGCTCATCGTGTCCGCCTGGCATCCCACTGCCGCGCACCTTGCCGATGGCGTCGAGTTCGTCGATGAAGATGATGCTCGGGGCCTTCTCGATCGCCTGGGCAAACATGTCTCGCACACGGGCCGCCCCGACCCCGACGAACATCTCGACAAAGTCCGAACCCGACAGGCTGAAGAACGGCACCCCCGCCTCACCGGCCACCGCCTTGGCGAGCAGGGTCTTGCCCGTTCCCGGTGGCCCGACGAGCAACACCCCGCGCGGAATTCGCCCGCCCAGGGCCTGGTACTTGGCCGGCGTCCGCAGGAACTCCACCACCTCGCGCAGCTCCTCGACCGCCTCGTCAATCCCCGCCACCTGATCGAACGTAATGCGCGTCTCCTCGCCCTCGAACAGCTTCCCCCGACTGCGGCCAAAGGACATGGCCGTCCCCGGTCCGGTCATGCGGCGAAAGAAGAAGATCAACGCCGCCAGCGTCATGGCCATCATCAGCAGCGTGACCAGCGAGGACCATTCGGTGACCGGTTCCTGACCGTGGACGGTGATCCCGGCTGTGTGCATCGCATCGTTCAGCTTGTCGAGCGACTGCTCGGGGAGGGCTCCGATGCTGACATGCGACCGGACAATCGTTTCTGCGGAGCCGTCGGCATCGGCGGAGGTCTTACGAAACGGCCACGCATTCATCCCGGAATGCGCAGGCTCCGGACGGTCCTGAAACGTAATGAACGAGTGCCCGAACTGCAGCTCATGAACATTCTTGGAGGTATACCGCCCCGCCTCCAGACCCGCGCGAAACTCCCCGAAACTGATCTCCTGCCCTAGCCGCTGTGTGGCCAGCCAAAACCAGCAGAAGCCCATCAGCACCACGGCGACCATCACGTACCAAAAGCCCATGTTGGAGTGCCGCTCCGGTGGGCGCTTGGGAGCGTGGGGGAGCGGATTGTCGGGACTGGCCATGCAAACTCCACGGGACGACGACTCTGGCGGGAGACAGCCCCCTCTCGCGGAGCCACGGAACCCGGTCAATAACTCTATGCCGCTCCCCGGGGTGGGTCAATCTCTGAGGATAATCTTCCCAGGGCGGGTGCGTTGGTCAGTCTGGGGAGATTGTCTGACTCCCCTCGTTAGACAGTGTCCGACAAAAGTCCCGCCACCCGGGCTTGCCCCGGTGGTTCCCGCGCAGGTGCGCTACGATATGCCAGTTAATCTCCGGTAGCGCTGAAGCGCGGGAACCACCCCGTCGATCGCGGAGTGGCGTTCTGTCGGACACGTCATGATGTTGCGAATCGCTTCTGACCCATCGCGAAGAACCAGAGGATTGTCACAAAATCGGGAAGTACAAAATCAGGAAGTGAGGAGAGGCCTCTCCCCCGTCCCGGCAACCAGTGGCGATCCGCTGCTCGATGCTTTATCTTCACCCCCATGCAACGACTCATCGGCTCACACCTCAGTATCGCGGGCGGCTACTACAAGGCGGCAGACGCAGCCGGTGCGTTGGGCATGCCTACCGTCCAGATCTTCACCAAGAACGCCAGCCAGTGGCATGCCAAGCCTCTCCTGGAAGAGGAAATCCGTCTCTTTCAAGAGGCCGTCTCTCGCAACCATCTCCGCTTGTGTTGCTCCCATGACAGCTACCTCATCAACCTCGGAAGTGCGAACGACGACCTGTGGGACAAGTCAATTAAAGCCTTCGTGATCGAGTTGGAGCGGGCCGAGGCATTCGGGCTCACGGGGGTCGTGATGCACCCCGGAGCTGCGGTGGATATGGAGGAGGACGAAGCCCTGGCCCGCGTGGTCGAGGCGTTCAACATCATCAACGACCGCACCGCCGGGTTCCAAGTCCAGACTTGGATCGAGACCACAGCCGGGCAGGGGTCGACGCTGGGCTACCGGTTCGAGCACCTGGCCCACATCATCCACGAGGCCAACGACCCCGACCGCTTCGGCGTCTGCGTCGACACCTGCCACATCTTTGCCGCCGGGTATCCACTAGGGACCGCAGCCGAGTACCAGGCGACGTTTCAGGAGTTCGACAACGTCGTCGGCCTCGACCGCATCCGGGCCTTCCACCTCAACGACAGCAAGAAGCCGCTGGCCAGCCGCGTCGACCGCCACGACCACATCGGTGAGGGGTGCCTCGGGTTGGAGCCGTTCCGCCACCTGATGAACGACCCGCGGTTCGTCGACCGCCCGATGTACCTGGAGACTAAGAAGGAAGACCGTGACAGTGAGCCGATGGACGCCGTCAACCTGCGCACACTGCTGGGGTTGATTCGGGATTAGCCGAAAACTGCGGGGCGGACGAGTCACATCCAGAGTCGAGGAAATTCTTATGGATGAGCAACGGAAGAATGCGTATCGTTACCTGCTCTACCGAGCGATGTTGAGCATTCGCCCCCTGAGTGGGATGGGATTGGGGTGGTTCCGCGCCTGGAACCCTTTCTACTGGCGACGTGAGGGGCAGAGGATTCGCTATGCCGGGGCGGTCGCCTACTGGTTACACAACCTGGCGTCGTATTCATTAAGGGACTTCGAGGGATTTAGCGAGGAATGGTTCTGGCGAGACTTCGAATGGCTTCGGTCTGACTATCCTCAGTATAAAGTGGAACTGTTCCGTAGCGAATTTGAGAAAAGTATCTCAGCGTATGACCCTGACAGCACTACACCGCTTGGGACTCCACTGTGACCCACCCCGTCCTGATCGGCACCGGCGAGCACCAATACGAGTGCCACCACGACTGGGCCCAACTCCCTGACGGCTTCCGCTGGCAGAATACTCACGGGGTCACGATCGACCGGGCGGGACTCGTCTACATCACGCATCAAGGCAGAGACCACCCGACAAGTCGGGTCGCGGGGCGTTCTTGCCTCACCGCATGCGTTACACTCTCCCCATGAACTTCACCGAAGCCGATCTCCTGGCCTATCTCGACGAAGCCCTGCCACCCGATCGGGCGGCAGAGATCGAGCGGGCGGTGCGGGATTCGGCAGCCTTGCGGCAGCGGTTGTTGGGCCTGCTCGAACGTCGCGACCAAGGCGGCCACACCGTGGGCGAAATCTGGCGGCGGCGGCAACTCAGTTGCATTAGCCGGACCGATCTGTCGCGGTATCTGAGCGGACAGTTATCGCTGCCAGACCGAGATTATGTGGAGTTCCACGTCGGGGTGATGCACTGCCCGGTGTGTACTGCGAATCTGGAAGACCTGCGACAATTGGCCCAGTCCTCCCCGGAAGACCAGCATCAGCGGCGGCGGAAGTTTTTCGAATCGTCGGCAGGACGGTTGCGAAAGCGACCGGACGGGGATGAGTCGGACTAGCCTCCGGGCTCAGGATTGTCGTTGGAGTCCAGCCTTTCGGCTGCACCGGAGCAGCCGAAAGGGTGGACTCCAACCCCCAACGGACGGCACGCTAGGGGACCGCTTTCGGACTGGTGCCGGTCGGCTTGCGATCTTTCGGGACATTGGCCGGGGCCTTGACCCAGGCATCCAGGGCTGCGATCTGAGCCGCGGGGATCAGTACCGGTATCTTGGGATTGGAGACAATCTGTTGAATGACGGGAAGATGCACGGCGTAGGCGGCTTTGATCGCGGGGTCATGCTGGGCGAGGCCGGGGCGAGTGGTCTGGTTCAGAAACCCCCACTTCAAGGTGCTGGCCTGATGGGCGGTCCTGGGGTTGAAGCTGAGGTAGACATCGAAGTTGGCATGCTGGAAATCGGCATTGGGTAGCCGCTTGTTGGCAACGAGAGCGGCGTTGTGTCCCTGGGCCACCTCCAGGAGGAGCTTGGCCGTCTCATGCAGGATCAACGGCACGTTCGTCGAGCCATTCCAGTTCAACTGGGTCGTCGCCCGCAAACAGGCTGCCCGGACTCGCAGATGTTCGGCGGGGTTGGTGGCTGTGATCATCAGAGCATCGATGAACACCGAAGCGTTGTTGAGGTCGAAGGCCACACCGCAATCGCCGAGAGCTTCCGCGACGCGACAGCGGAACCAGACCTTGCCCGCCTCTAATCCCTGAGCGGGCGCGGAGGTCAAGACCTTGGCGAGTGCGGCTGCGATCTCGTTGCGTTGCAAGACGGTGAGATCGCCGCCGGGAACTCCGACGACCGCATCACGTCCCATGCGGCCCAAACCGCTGGCGGCGTGGATGCGGCACTGCAACGGTCGCGCGGGATCCTCCAAGACGGTGATGAGGGCCTTGTACGAGCCGGTGTAGGG
This sequence comes from Planctomycetota bacterium, assembly GCA_043743415.1. Lineage (GTDB taxonomy): Bacteria > Planctomycetota > Planctomycetia > Planctomycetales > Planctomycetaceae > TH-plancto1. The sequence continues at coordinate 2,738 of JAYTWO010000238.1, read as the reverse complement.
CACGATCAAGGGGGGCGTGGCCACGACTTTGGAGTTGAGGTCTCCCAGGAGCAGGACCAGCCCGAGCTGAACATCCGGATGGTGCGGTGGGTTCTCGGCGAGGAGTTCCGCGACCCGCGCGGTCATGGCCTTGAGGACGATCGCACGAGGAGCGGGTTGAGTCAGTATCCCATGGGGAAGCCGTCTCCCCGGATCAATCACACTTCTATACAGGTCGGGCAGGTACTTGGGGATCGTCATGCGGTCGACGTGAAGACTGGTCCCATCGACGAGTATTTTCGTTTCCGCGTTGGTGGGAGCGATGGCCTTCAGCGCGTTCTGGAACTTAATCAGATCCTTGGAGGTCCACACCTTGCTGAGTTCCACGGTGGTTCGCGGAGGAGCGTAGACGCCGGCGGCGGGAGGAGCCTGGGCCGAAACCGGTCCCGCACAATAACACACGCAAAACACAGCCAGCCCAGCCAGTCGCATGGACCAAGAGACGACGTTTCTCAGGTTGCCGACCACAGAGCGTCCCTCAATTCCAAGCACCATCAATGATCCTGTGTCACAGACAGGTTCGTGACCAGCGAACTCGACACCCTCTGGTGCGTCATCCCACGATCCATCCCTGGCCCAGACCGGAAACCGCTCCCGCCTGAGTAAAACGCGACGAGTGGAGATCGAATGAACCAGTGACAGGACACGAAACCGCAGCCGTAACGACGGTAGCGCCCGACTCACAGACCCGGATCGATTCCCCATGCGAAGGTGGGTTCCGAAGATCAATCCGCACCAATCATCGCCGCCTGCCCCGTACCCTATCACGCGCTGATTGGCAGCGTCAAGTTGCTTGTGTCGACCCAGCCGAGGTAAGGCACGATGGGGCAACCTCCCCCGGCGTAAGCCCAATACCCGGAAGAGTCGCGAGTCCTGAAGATTCGGTTTGCAGTGATTCGCCGACATCCACTGGCTCAGCTCCCCGTCAATGCTTGATGGGGGGTTGGGGTCCAGCCTTTAGGCTGCTCCGGGGCAGGCAGGGCTTCCAAGCTGGGAGACACGGTTTTTTCCACTCTTTCGGCCTGAAAGGCCAACCGTTCTCCCAGCCAGAGCTGGAGGCCCTGGACATCGACATCAGCAATGATTCGAGAGCTGAAAGCCCGGCCATTCTTCGGCGTCTGTCACGCGGTGAGCGCTCGAATGGTCAGCCCGTGGGGCCTTTGGACTCGTCGGAGCCGAAGACCAGGGCCTTCAGCCCTGGCGATGAAAACGACCGACCCTTCGGGCCTGAAGAGACACGATTCTGTGGAATATCCCCAGTATTGGCCACCTGGGAAGCCCTGCAACGGAACTGCCTCAAGGCAGGACTCCAGCCCGCCGAAACCGACCAGTCATCACGAGACTGTGGAGTCACAATACCGAGACATGTCATCACACGAAATGGCGAGGATGGGACTCGAACCCACGACCCGCGGCTTATGAATCCGCTGCTCTACCAACTGAGCTACCTCGCCGAGGGCCGACAGCGGGTCTGCTGTCGGCGAGAAAGTTTACCATGCCCGCCCCACACAGCAAGCCAGTGCCTTCCCGGGGAGGACACGGCTCGGTCGAGAAAGTTCACCGCCGACGCCTGACGCAGTGGGTGTGGTCCCTGACTACTCGTCATCGACCTCCATCAGTGACTCATCCCAGTGGCAGTCCATCGCCAGCCACAAGGCCCGCGTATGACGAAATGCCAACGCCGGAAAGACGCAACAAAAACCCGCCAGCGGGAAGGCCAGTTGAGTGTTGGACCAGCGGAATCCGACGTGCAGCATGCTGTAGAGGATGATGATCGAGAGCCCCGTCAGACCGTAGTTGATGTAGATCGAACCGAGGAAATATCCGGGGGCACGCTCGTACTTCAGGTGGCAGTGCGGGCAATGCTCCAGGGTGGTGAACGGCCCGCTGAACATTCTCCCCTGACCACAGCGGGGGCATTTGAGTCGCCAGGCCCGACCGATGAGCGTGCTCCAGGGGACTGTCGGGTGTCGATGCGGTATGGGAGGGAGGTCGCTCATGTGTGGCGTCGCGATCGAGGTTGAGAATCGAGAAAAGCCCACCGTGGCAACCGGTGGGCTTTCAGGTCAGAAGCGAACGAGACGGGAGTCTACCCTCGGAAAGTCGAGAAGATCAGCGACACATTCTGGCCGCCGAACCCGAAGCTGTTGGACAGCGTGGTCTCCACTTTCCCTTCGCGGATGTGGTTGGGAACGTAATCCAGATCGCAGTCGGGATCGGGGTTCTCGTAGTTGATCGTCGGCGGCAGCAGTCCATCTCGCATGGCCATCAGACACACGATGGCCTCAGCACTCCCCGCAGCGGCGATGAGGTGGCCCATCATGCTCTTGGTGCTGGAGACGGGGGTTTTGTAGGCGGCGGATTCGAGGGCCTGCTTGATGGCGCGGGTTTCGACCTTGTCATTCACGGCTGTACTCGTGCCGTGGGCGTTGACGTAGTCGATCTGGTCGTAGTTCAGTCCGGCGTCCTTGAGGGCCAGGCGGATACAGGCTGTGGCCCCGCGTCCTTCGGGATGGATGTCGGTGATGCGGTAGGCATCGGCGGTCGAGCCATAGCCCGCGACCTCGCCGAAGATCTGGGCTCCGCGTTTCTTGGCGTGCTCCAACTCTTCGAGGACCAGCATGGCCGCTCCTTCGCCGAGGACGAAGCCATCGCGGTCGCGGTCGAACGGGCGGGAGGCTTGCTGCGGGGTGGCGTTA
>JAYTWO010000237.1:0-10418 GCA_043743415.1 Planctomycetota bacterium | reverse complement strand
CCTTTCCAGGCCGTCCTGGTCGCATTTCTTGCGGCGAGACGGCCTGGAAAGGCCGTCTTACGGGGAGACTATGACCGACCGCTCGCCTTAGGGCTTCGCCTGCTGGTCATCGACCTGCTTTTGAACGTCGATCGCTGTCGTGTTGACGACCTGGGCGACTTTCTCGGAGAGCTTTTTGGCGAGCAGTCCGCTCGGATCGCAACCGCTGGCGACGGAGACGATCTTGCCGCCCTTGTCGATCAGGAAGTTGGTCGGCATCGTCTTCGTTTCGAAGGTGGTCCACGCGTCCCCCTTCGTGTCGACGGTGTACAGCATGTTGAGCTTCTTCTCTTTGACATAGGCCGCGACCTTCGTGTCGGGTTCGCGGAAGACGGCGATCGAGGTCAGGCCGAGATCCTTGTACCCTTCGTGCATCGCCTGAAAATACGCCAGTTCCTTGTCGCAGCCCGAGCAGCCGCAAGTCAGCCGCACGAGGACCGGCCCCTTCGCGGTCAACTCCGACAGACTGACCTCTTTGCCGGTCGCATCCTTGAACTTGAAGTCGGGAGCCTGAGTCCCCACATCGACCTTCTTCGGAGCCGCCGCAGGCTGGGCCTCCTCAGCCCATGCGACACTGGTGACGAGGAACAACGCCGACACGATCGCAACGAGACTCTTCATGAACGACTCCTGGCAGGCAACCGGGTGAATGGGACTCCAGGCCCAAGCGAGTAGACCGGAGTATACCCGAGGCTCACACATAAGCCAAACTCGAAATGAGTGTCGGACAAACATTTGCGACACAGGCGGAGAGCGCTCCGCTTCGCAAAGCCTTCGCGTCGCGGCTAAACGCATGAGCGGTGGGCGGGTGGGATGACGGGTTAGCGGCTCGTCGAGTACAGTGTCGTCGACGGATTCTCTGCTCTCTCTGAAACTGCCACGTGTTGGGGAACTGACCATGAAGCTGCGTTGTTGGGTGTGTTGTCTGGTGTCGGGGGCGGTGGCTCTCATGTTGCTGGCGCTGATGACGAGTGAGTCATCGGCTGCGGACAAGGCGGACAAGATTGATGTACTGATTGTGGATGGGCAGAACAATCATGACTTCGTGCGGACGACGCCGTACATGAAGAAGGTTCTTGAGGAGACGGGGCGGTTCCGGGTGTTTGTCGTCACGACTCCGCCGAAGGGAGCGGACGCCGGGGCCTGGAAGGGGTTTCGGCCTGAGTTTGCGGACTACGATGTCGTGCTCAGTAACTACAACGGCGAGACTTGGCCGGAGCATGCCCGCACCGGGTTCGAGGAGTTCGTCAAGAACGGCGGTGGGGTGATGAACGTTCACGCTGCCAACAACCCGTTCGGCGATTGGCCGGTGTGGAACGAGATGATCGGGCTGGCCTGGCGCGGGAATGACGGCGGCGACCGGATCACTCTCGACGCTGCGGGCAAGGAAGTCCGCACTCCCAAGGGTGAAGGCCCCGGAGCCGGACACGGGGCGCAGCACCCCTATACGGTCATCACTCGCGACCGCGAACACCCGATCACGAAGGGGTTGCCCGCTGAGTGGGCACACCCGCAGGACGAGCTGTACCACGGCCAGCGCGGCCCGGCGCTGAACATGCACATTTTGGCGACCTCGTTCAGTGCGAAAGAGTCGGGCGGGACCGGCGAGCATGAGCCGATGGTGTGGTGGATTCCCTCGGGCAAGGGGCGCGTCGTGACGACCGTTCTCGGGCATGTCGGCGGGGGGCAGGAGCAGGCGTCCTGGCCGATGCGGTGTGCCGGGTTCCAGGCAATCCTGACGCGCGGCACCGAGTGGGCGGCCACCGGCGAGGTCACGATTCCGCTGCCGAAGGAACTGCCGACGGCGGACAAGGTGAGCTTGCTGCCGTAGTGCGTGTCGCGATTTCACAACAAGCCCAGTGGTTGCAACCACTGGGCTTTTGGCGTTAATTCTTGTAGCTACCTTCGCCAGAAGGTGGGCGAGTGAGATCCGGCGTTGATGCAGGGATAATGAGATACAGACGGCGTGGGCGGCGAGACTCAATGCACGCGGGTTCCTCGCAGCCCACGCTCTGGCGAGCGTAGCTACGGATCACTTCACCAGTTGACCGCCGTTCTTTTCCACGTGGTTTCGCCACCCCATCAGCGCGGCGTTTCGGTGTGCGTAGGGCAAATTCGGGCGGTAGTTGTGAGCGTTGGCTCGACCTGTTAAACGACTGACGTGAGAGAAGGCCAACTCGCGAATCGCGATCTCCTTGTGATCCATCCAGGCCAGCAACTGCCCCGAGATCGTCTTGTCCCTCGCATCGTTCATCGAGTAGCCCCACAGCAGGTCGACGACATCGGTCACGTCGTCACCCTGGAAGTAGCGCTCCACTTCCACCTGAAGTGTGGCTGTGTTGTGGGGGTCGGAGGGCAACCAGGTTCGCAAGCACCAGATGGCCGCCAGACGGGTCTCCTCGTGCTCCGACTGGAGCGCCTTGACCAGCATCGGCACATCGTCCACCAGACCCAGCGTGTACGTCGCCAGCGAGGAGATTGCCTCGCGGCGGTCGGACACCAAGGCGGGGATTGACATCCCGACGGACTGATCGACCGCGAATTCCTTCTCGAACATCCGCATCCGCATCTTGTCCGCCGAGGTCAGCGGAATCCCCTCGGGAGCGAGCCAGTTCGGGATCGCCCGCTGCGGTCCCGCCTGCAAGAGATGGGGAGACACGGGCCAGGCTGCGTAGCCAATGTCTGAGGCGACCGCGACCGGTGGCCCGCCGTTCCAGGCGAGGGCGACCGAACCACTGACGACATGGATGCCGCCCTCGGGGAGCAGCAAGAGCGGATCGGGGCGGCGGCCTTGCGGGGCACGTTGGAGCACTTCGAGACCGCACTGGGTGCCCGGCTCGCTGAAGGTGAGTTCGGCCAGTTGACCATGCAGGTTCAAGCCGATGGTGACGGGGGCTTTGTTCTCTCCGACCAAGGGGCGACGGAAGGCCACTCGCCCGCGGTCGATGGACATGGTCAGCAAGCCCGTACCGATTCCCGGCTCCAGATGAACTCGAGTTCCTCCAAACAGAGTGACCTCTAGCGTATTGCCGTTGACTGTGAACTCCGATTGGAAGGGATCGGGCGTCGCGATCTCGTCACCCGCGTGGACCAATGCCCGCCGAGGCATCACGTTCCACTGCCCCGATGCCAGATCTCGGGAGATCAGAATCCCGTCCGCGTTCACCGACAGCATGGCCGGGAACGACTTCGCCGCCACTGCGGGCCCCGCTCCGGGCTCCGGTTCCGGCTGTGGAGCGAGCCCCACTTCCGCCGGAGCTGCGACCACCGGGACCGCTGGCTCCGGTGTGGGCGACAGTGGTTCGGTGAGCATCTCTTCGGGATTGGCGGCGTTCGTGGCTGAGGCGAGTGCGTTCTCCGTAGGCAACTGGGGGGGAGCGAGAGCAGCGACCGGCGGGGTCGCTGGCGTCGCGTCATCGACGGGGGCTGCCTGTTCCAAGTCAGCGGGTGGCTCTGTCACCACCACCGGCTGGCCCCCGAACCCCGGCAGTAGTCCCTGGTCCTTCAGAACCCAGCCCAGCCACCCCAGCCCGAGACACCCCACCAGCAATCCGAGCATGAGATTCCGCCCCACAGTCGGCTTCAAATAGTCCGGCGGCGTCATCGGCGGACGCACGGGCAAGGGCAGGGCGGGTGTCGCAGCCTGCGGCGTGGCCCCATTGGCATCGGGGACGTGAGCCTCGACCTTCGGTCGCTCGACCACCAGCGGTGCCTGACTCACCAGAGCGTACATCCGCTCCCGCGTCGAAACCGGCACCTCGATCGGTTCACCGAGCACAGCTGTCAGAATCTGATGCGAGGACGCCACCTCGGCCAGGTGCATGTCTGAGTCCAGGCAGAGCTTCTCCAGAGCCGGAATTGCGTCGTGAGCCAACGTATTGTCGAGGTACTCCCCGACCAGATTGGGGTCGGGGGCCGATCCCGATCCCGTTAGCTCCGGAGCAGCAATCCGACGACGGCGGACCACTTCCTTGATTCTCGCGACAGTCGCCGCAGCTGGGGCACTTTCGCTCACGCGCGTGCCGATCTCTTTGAGCATGACGGGTTCGAGGACGTCGTCGAGGTAGGCGAGCAAGGTTCGCAGGGTCAGTCGCATGGCAATTCTCCGGAGAGGCTCCTTGAGATGGGGGCCTACCCGTACATAGTGCCTGGCGGATGGCCTCGCCGTACAAGAATCCGGACGTAGAACAGAATTTATTCCGGTGACTGCGGAAGAGTGCGAGCGGTGTGTGCGTGGCCTCTGTTCCCCGAAGGGGCAGGGCCTTGGGAAAAGCCTGGCGGAAATCCTTCACGGCGTTGCCCTTCGCGTGGGGCGGAGGCACTGCCGCAGCGAGTCTCGCACGCTCGGCCTGACATGGGCAGAAATCGGAATGAACACCAGTCTATAGCGAACACGAAAACCCTACGGGTTGTACCAGCCTCAGGTCTTCGGTGCGTGATCGTACGTCATTCTGAGGGGAAACCGGCTCGACGTAGAGCGCCTCTTGGGTAAGACTGTCTACAAGGCCATCTCGAACACTTCCTGACTCACCTCTTACGGGGCCACTACCGATGCTTCGAGTGTGTAGCTTTGAAAGCCGCCGCGCCGCAGAAATGCGTTCACTGATCGAGCGACACGGCGGAGTCGCGACGATTGCGCCCTCCCTGAAGGAAATCCCGATTGAGGACAACGCCACAGCCCTCGCGTTTGGCGAGCAGTTGAAACGGGGCGAGATTGATATTGTCGTGTTCCTGACCGGTGTGGGGGCGCAGGGGTTGCTCGATGTGCTGACGACACGCCACTCGATCGAGGAGCTTTCGGCATGGTTCGGGCGGACTACGGTGATCGTGCGCGGGCCGAAGCCGGTGGCCATCCTGCGGCAGGCCGGGGTCCGTGTGAATTATCGGGCCGCTGAGCCGAATACCTGGCGCGAGGTGGTCCAGCTGCTTGACGACACGCCGATTCCAATCGCCGGGCAAGTTGTCGCGGTGCAGGAATACGGCCAGCCGCAGTTGGAGTTGACCAAGGCCCTGCAGGACCGCCTGGCCACCGTCATTGCGGTTCCTGTCTACAAGTGGGCCCTGCCGGACGACATGGGCCCTCTCGAACAGTCGATTCACCAGACCATCGACGGGGAGTTTGACGTGTTGCTGTTCACCAGTGCCCAGCAGGCGGTGAACGTCCTGGAGGTTGCGGACCGACGGGGCTTGAAGGAGAGTTGGCTGGCAGCGGCCCAAGCGTGCGTGATTGGCAGCATCGGGCCGACCGCGACGGAAACCCTGAATGGGCTGGGTTTGCACCCGGACGTGGAGCCTACCCACGGAAAAATGGGTCACTTGGTGATCGAGACCTTGGCCTTCGCGAAGGCCGAATTGCTGACCGGTGAAGAGTCTTCGTCATCCGTGCGAACGACACAACCCTAATTCCCTCTACTTGTTCTGAACACAAGTCCGGAATCGATCTTGCCTGGTTTCGGGTTGCGGCGTAGAGTTGAAGGGAAGATCAACAAAGACTGTTGCATCCCAGCAGGGCATGATACCGTGGCGTTGACTGACATTGATCGACGACTTCTCAAGCAGTGTCTGGTGCGAGCACCGGGGGCCTGGAAGGACTTCGTTGACCGATTTGTCGGGCTGATTGTGCATGTGATTCGCCACACTTCTCATGCCCGCAGCATCCGCATTACAAATGACGACATCGACGATCTCTGTTCGGAAGTTTTTATTCGGCTGATTGAAAACGACTTCGGGGTACTCCGGCGTTTCCGCGAGCAATGCTCGCTGGCGACCTATTTAACCGTGGTCTCCCGCCGCATTGTGGTCAAGGAAATCATTCGCCGCCGCAAAGCCGAAGCCTGGGGCCATGTCGACGCCCACGGAGCTGCTCTGGAGTCCGCTGGCGAATCGGTGCCCCACGCCTCCGTCGAGACCGTCGAAGAGGTCGCTCTACTGCTGGAACACCTCCCCCAGCAAGACGCCCAGATCGTCCGCAAGTTCCATTTGGAAGGCAAAACCTACCGGGAAATCAGCGTCGAGGTCGGCGTGCCCGAGAACTCGATCGGCCCAACGCTCACGCGGGCCCGGGAGAAGCTGAAGCAATTGCGGGTGGGTGTCGAGTAGTTGCAGCGTGCGGCAGGACTCTCCCTCAAAGGAGCATTCCTGATCGACCGATTCGCGTCAGTTTTTGACTTCTGTTAGATTTGAGCGGATGAGGTCACGGAAGCCAACGAGGTTCTCTTCGACTGCCACCGCCCCAGATTCAGAGGAACCCGCTGTGAGTTCACTTACGCGATTCGAAGCGATCCGGTTTGGTGAACTGCCTCCGTTTGCACCGCAAGCGGTCGTTTTCCCGGCGAATGAATCGGAAGGACTCGCCGAGGTTCATCTGCTGGTCGGAGAGAATGGGACTGGCAAGACTCGGCTGTTGTGTGCGCTCGCGTCGTGTTGCGGGAATGATGTGCCGCTGGCTTCTCGAATTGGTGCGGTGGACACGCAGAACTCGAAATTTGAAGTAAGCGTGCTAGTGTCAATCCTCGCTGACAGAGAATCTAGCGAATTGACAGTCTGGGGAAGGCCGGATAAGTGGTTTCGAGATGTACAGAACCTTGAGTCTTTTTCAGAGCGGACTTGGGGACTAGGCTTACCACACCGCGAAAAGCCTCTAAAGATCAACGCATTTTCCTACAACGGAGCTGGAACAGTTCGCGATGCCAAGGTTTCTCCACTCGCCACTCCCGGAGTGACGGACGAGGCAGCTAAGAAGGCCAAAGAACCTTCGCGATTGTTGAACTTCTCGCTGCCAACATCCATTTTGGAAGAAAGCAGTTTTGTTCTCCAGACCATTGCCAACATCAAGATGCTGTCGGCAATGGAAACGTTAAGCAAAGGAAGTGAATTCAACACCTTGATCGCCGACCGTTTTGAAAGCCTCCTCACCGATTTAACCGGCAAGAAATTCTATTTTGAACTTCGGGCAGTTCCGGAGTTTTGCATCCGCGTGAATTGGGGCGGAGTCTCGATGGCATTCGACCAGCTGCCTGATGGAATGCGAAGTGTGATCGCATGGCTGGGGACCACGGTCGCTCGTCTGCGGATGATCTATCCCGAACATCATGACTCCCTCTCCGAATCATTCATCCTTCTGGTCGACGAGCCGGAAACTCACTTGCACCCTGCGTGGCAGCGTAAACTGCTGCCCGCGGCGCAGCGACTTTTTCCGAAAGCCCAGATTTTTGTGGCCACCCATTCCCCGTTCGTGATCTCCTCGGTCAATCACGGCTGGATTCACGTCTTTCGCGAGAACGCGAGCGGTCAGGTGGAGATCGAGAAGGCTCGCCCCTGCAGCAGTGGTGACACGTGGATTGATTCCGTCGAAGACGTGCTGGGGCTTCGCGAGTGGTATGACCCGGAAACCGAGGACATGCTCCGTCAGTTTCGCGAAACCCGCGACAGTGTCACTTCGGCAGGTGTCCCGGTCGAAGAATTGCAAACACTGGCTGACCAGATCGCTCCGCGAAGCGAGACGTTGCGGGCCTTGATGGGAAAAGAGATGACCCAAGCCCGGCGGCTGGTCGCCGCGCGAGGGGCCAAGGGATGAGACAGACGACACGCCCCGCCCCGCCTGTCGTCCTGATCGAGTATGCCGAAAAGTGGAATCAGCAATGGGCTGCACTTCGCGCATCCAATCCCAGTGCGGCATTCCAATGGTATATGCACGAAGGTCGGTCAGCTCGTGATTGGATCCATGAAGACCTCTCGAACATGACCGCCGGGCATTGCTCGTTCTGCGACACATTCCCCCTGGCTGATCGGGGCAACGGGGAAGGCTCCGTAGAACACTTTCGGCCCAAACATCGTCCGGAGTTCCACCTCCTCGCTTACGATTGGGGGAATCTCTATTTCTGTTGCGATCAATGCCAGTCGAGAAAAGGCGATCAATGGAACGAACAGTTACTCGCTCCCGATCATACCGGTTACGAATTCAACCGCTATTTTGCCTTCGATTTCACGACAGGGGCCCTGATGGCAAGTCCGGCAGCCTCGCCGGATGATCGGCAGCGAGCAGAAGTGACGATTCAGATCTATGGTCTCGACTCTTCTCAGCGACGACGGCATCGGAAGCTTGAAGCCAGGAAATGGGGCGGGGCAGCAGAAAGTGACGTGGATGAATGGGCGTATCGCGACTTTCTCGATCCACAACCCTGACCGTGAGTTCCTCTGGGAGAAGCCAGAATGAGCGTGTCCCCGGAAACTTCTAAAACTCCATCGAAGCTTCGCCGGTTTACGCTGGTCGAGATTCTGGTGGTCATTGCGATCATCGCTGTTTTGATCGCACTCTTCCTTCCCGAGGCCCAATGGGTGGCGGATGGCACGCGGGAATTCCCGGTCCGGATCTTTGTGTTCGATGTCGACTCGGGAGAGCCCGTGCGAGATGCCGAGGCGTCTGTGATTTCACGCGGGCCTGCTTTGGTCTATTCCGTCGAAAGTGCTTTAGAAGTGGCGAAGGATTTCGCCCCTCTTCAGGACCATTTGAACTTTGTCCCCGCGACTCAAAAAGGGCACACGGACGAGCATGGGATCGCTTCACTGATCGTCGAAGTTCGTACCAGTTCGAGTGACCGGCATCCCCAACCGCGAGCCTTTCCGGGGCACAACTGGGTCGTGGTCTCAGCCCCTGGCTTTCGTGGCGTGGTTTTCCCACTGGGAGCCGAACCGGTCCTGACCTCCGAGCTGAGAGAACGCGGCGGGTTTCTCGTGCCGATTGGAATCATGCGAGCCCCATCCCCGGCAAAATGAACCATGTTGATTCTCCTCGTTCCCAAACGCCCGCTTGGGAATGCCTCTCCCCGAAGCTCCGTTTCGCCGCGTACCAGTCGACGTTGGAATCCAGCCTTCAGGCCGTCATCTGCATGGGGTGGGAGCAGGTTAAAGGCTGAACTCCAACGGTCCGGAACTGACAATCCCCGCCCGCATGCACTACCATGCCTCCGCTCTCCCGTTGTCCGGGAGCGAGTCTGGCGACTCGCGAGTCAGCTCCACATTCACGGCGGAAATCGGCACCACGGCATGACGCCTCGAGCGACGACTCGTGATCGGACGATCCCGTTGGGACTCGTCGGGGGGGGATCCCTTGGGGAGGCCCGCTACCGCGCTGCTGTCCTCGCGCTGACGCGCGGGAGGGTGGCGGCGGTGTTCGCGCCCCAGCCGGGTGACGCGGAGGCTCTAGCCACAGAGACCGGCGGGCAGTTGTTCCTCAGCCTGCGCAAGTTGATCCAGCAGCCGGGCGTGAAGGCTCTGCTCATTCTGGAGTCGGGCTGGTCTCGCGATTGGGCCATTGAGTTGGCCATCGCGCGGCAGATGCCGGTGTTTGTGGCGTCTCCGATCGATGAGACCCTGCCTCAAGTGGCTCGCTCACTGACGGAATTGGAAGCTGAAGGGGCCGTGATCGTGCCGGGGGCTCTGCTCCGCGCGACGCCGGCATCGCTGCGTTTGCGAGAACTGGTGGCGACGAAGCTGGGGTCGATTCAGCAGATGGGAGTGGACCTGACGGGGTTATCGGGGGCTATCGGGCCGCAGGTCATCGGGGTCATGGACTGGAGCCGCTCGTTGGTCAACTCAACGGTCAGTGAAGTCCGCCGTGTCGTGCGACCCGAGGGCGAGACACTGGTCATGAGTTGCGGTCGCCGGTCGGCCTCCACACCGCCCGTACTCATCGAGATTCGCGTCTCCATTGTCGAACCCGGTGGAGCTGTCCTGTCCGGAACCAGGGCTGCGTTCCCACGGGCCAGCATCCAATGCCAACACGGAGAGGCGGAACTCCTCAGCGAGACTCATATCCGCTGGAAAACTCCCACCGAGACCCACGATGAATCGCTCGAAGCCGACCGCCCGGCCGAACAGGTACTCCTCGATCTATTCCTGCGGCGAGTCGTCGGCGGCGTGGTCCCCATCCCCAGTTGGGCGGAACTCGATGAAGCCTGCCGTTTGTGGCACAGCGTGAGTCAGACGTGAGAGGTGGAAAGCGGATGTCAGCCAGAATGAATTAGGAAGTGCCACTTGTTCTTAAATGCACACGACGGGAGTCCCCTTCTAGGGCTGGAATTACAGCGAGCTGTGCGAGATGTCAAACGTGACCAGCAAGGGGGAGCCGCTGTTATTGACTTCGGAAAGTATCATGGCAACACGGAATAGCGGACTGGAACTTGGATTATATTGGGAGCGATGTTGCATTTCCGGGGAGAGTGTAATTGTCCCATACACTTTGTGTGTGGTGGGGAAATCCGGTTCATCCGACTATTTTTGGGGGTGTCCCGTGACCGGGGTGGATTTTCAAGGCATCTCTCCGATGTCCAATGGTTGCAGGGAGATACCGCGATCTGCTGCAATGCCCCTGCCCGGAG
>JAYTWO010000236.1:0-6252 GCA_043743415.1 Planctomycetota bacterium | reverse complement strand
TCAGGAACTTGCCGCTCTTGCCGACCAGCGGCGAGGTGTTGATCGTAAACGTCATCGACAGCGTCGGTTCGTCGACCTTGACGCGGGGGAGCGGGCGGGTGTCTTCGGCGGTGGCGATGGTGTCGCCAATCTCCACATCGGGCATGCCGGTCAGGGCCACGATGTCGCCCGCGATGGCAATGTCGACCTTCTCACGCCCGAGTTTGGCGAACAGCTCGACGGTGTCGACGGTTTCGTTGACGGGAGCCCCTTCTTCTCGAATGACGACGACCTTCTGACCGGGGCGAATCCGACCGCAAAAGATGCGTCCGACGGCGATCCGGCCCACGTACTTGGACCACATCAGCGAAGTGACGGCCATGCGGAATGGGACATCCACCTCGACTTCGGGAGCGGGGATGTGGGCCAGGACCATGTCGAGCAGCGGGGCGATTGTGCCCGACCGGTCGGCTGAGTTATGGCTGGCGTATCCAGCCCGTCCGCTGGCATAAATGTGCGGAATGTCGGTCGGGTGCTTGGCCCCGAGTTCTTCCATCAGTGACATCGTTTCGAAGATCACGTCATCCGCGCGACTGTCGGGACGGTCGATCTTGTTGACGACGATCAGCGGCTGGAGCCCGACTTGCAGGGCCTTGGTGAGGACGAAGCGGGTCTGGGGCTTGGGGCCTTCGGCGGCGTCGACGAGCATCAGGGCTCCGTCGGCCATGCGGAGGACGCGCTCGACCTCGCCGCCGAAGTCGGCGTGGCCAGGGGTGTCGATGATATTGATCTTCACGCCCTTGTAATTGATGGCGATGTTCTTGGCGAGAATCGTAATCCCGCGTTCGCGCTCCAGATCGTTGGAGTCGAGCAGGCATTCCTGGGTCAGCTCGGCATCGCGGAACTGTCCGCTCTGCTTCATGAGTGCATCGACGAGGGTCGTCTTCCCATGGTCAACGTGGGCAATGATGGCAATGTTTCGAATTTCGTCGCGACGCATGGGACCGGTGTCCTGAACAACTGCAAAGGGAGTGGGAGTGAGCGGGGCGAAGTCAGCTTCGCCCCGCCTCAAGAGGGAGGAATCAGCGGAGTGTGTTGGCTGGGATCAGCTCAACTCAAGGAAACCAGCCAGTAACCATTTGTATAGTTAGCTTCGTGGGTTCGAGTGGGCCAAACAGTCTAGCGGCAATCGCCCGTGGAGGGAAGGCCGATCGATTCTTCACAACATCTTGACAGAAAGTCGGTTGCGACTGCCTCTACATTCGGATCCGTGTGGCTGGGGATCTTACGGAACCCGTTCAGTCGTATACTGATTACGATCGTTGCCCTCGCGCTGGAATCAACCTCATGGGGGGATCAAAGCCTGTTGATGCTTGACAAGGGAAGCAAAACATGCGACAAAAACTGCCGATTGGTCGAAAAGCCGCTGCACCTTCGGTCCCGAAGAGCGGTAGATTTGAGACCTTGACTGGTCATCCCACCGACTTGAGCCAGACGATCCTGCGGGTTTCGGCCCGTACCCTCCGATGGTTTTGGCTCGACTCACCCACCCCACACAGCCCGCCCTCCTGTACGAAGATCGCCATATGAACAGTGTTCTTGGCTGCAATCCGAATCATTTTCGGCAACTGTCCCGTCGCGGCTTCCTGCAGGTCGGCATGATTGCCGGAGCGGGGTTGACACTACCCCAGCTGCTTCAGAACGAGGCCCAGGCAGAACTCAAGCAGTACGCCAACTTCGAGGGCAAGGCCAAGTCGATCATCCATATTTACCTGCCGGGCGGGATGGCCCATCAGGAATCGTTCGACCCGAAGCCCTATGCTCCGATCGAGTATCGCGGCGAGATGAAGCAGGTCCAGACGAATCTGGACGGTGTGCTGTTCGGTGAGACTCTCGCCAAGACATCCCAAGTTGCCAACCGGATGACGATCATCCGCTCCATGACCCACGGCGAAGCGGCCCACGAACGCGGCACGCACAACATGTTCACCGGGTATCGGCCCAGCCCTGCCCTGCAGTTTCCGAGCATCGGCTCAGTCATCTCGCACGAATTCGGCTCGCGGAACAATCTGCCACCGTATGTGTGTGTCCCGAACATGCCCAACGAGTTCGCGGGCAGCGGCTACCTCAGTTCCGCCTTCGCTCCGTTCAGCCTGGGCAGCGATCCGGCGGACGGCGGCTTTAAAGTTCGCGACCTCAACCTGCCCAACGGTGTCGACGAGAGCCGCTTCGCGACTCGCCGCTCGGCTCTGGACGCGGTCAACGCTCACTTCAATACCAAGGAGAAGTCCGACAATATCTCGGCCATGAACTCCTTCTACGAGAGTGCCTACTCGCTGATCTCCTCGCCGCAGGCTCGCGAGGCGTTCAACCTCGAAGCTGAGGCCGCTCCTCTCCGCGACGAATATGGTCGCAACACGGCCGGTGCCCGCATGCTGCTGGCTCGGCGGCTGGTTGAAGCCGGTGTGCGGTTGGTGAACCTGACCTACGGCGGCTGGGACATGCACGATCAGATCGTGGCGGGTTTCCGCAACACGATGCCGCAGTTCGACCAGGCGTTCAGTCGCCTGATCCTCGACCTGGAGCAGCGCGGCCTGCTCGACAGCACGCTGGTGATGGTCTCGTCCGAATTCGGACGCACCCCCAAGATCAACGGCACCGCGGGTCGCGACCACTGGCCGAAGGTGTTCAGCGTGGCGCTGGCCGGTGGCGGGGTCAAGAAGGGCTTCGTGTACGGCAGCTCGAACACGACCGCTGCCGAACCAGACGAGAACCCCGTCACGGTTGAGAACCTGTTCACCACCGTGTACCACTGCCTCGGCATTGTCGCTGACAAGGAGCTGATGGCTCCGGGCGACCGCCCCATCGAAATCTGCGATGGTGGAGATGTGATTCAGGATCTGCTGGCCTAATGACACCCTGGCAACTTCCACCCGGAATCTTCGGGTGGAAGTTGTTTTTGTACTGGCTGGTCAGAAATGGCTGATCAGAATGAAACGCGACGGGTTCTTGGATCTCATGGATGGGGTCACGGGGCAAATCACAATTGCCTGTCGAGGTATGGATGCTGACATTCGTTCTGCCCGGACCGGATTGGTCCGGGCAACTGTGCCCCGCGTCCGAACGAACCATCCCACCTGATGTTCGGGCCGAACTGGCGGTGCAATCTGCACCTGCATCTTGAACCTGTTCCTCTCCAACTCAGCAAGGAAGGCCCATGCCTTCGATCTTCCGTGGTCTGGTTGTTGCATGCCTCCTGATGGGCTTCACAGCGGTGGCCTCCGCAGCAGCCCCCCGGCTGAATAATGTGCTGCCGCATGGCATGCAGCGCGGGACCGAAGTCGACCTCGTGCTGCAAGGGGCGAACCTGGAAGATGCCCAGGAACTGCTGCTCTACGATCCGGGTCTGTCGGTCGTGAGTTTGGAAGTCCCCGCCGATGCCAAGGGGGGCAGCATCAAAGTTCGCGTGAAGGCAGAGCCGACAGCCAATCTCGGCAGCATCCGGTTCCGGATTCGCACCGCCACCGGGCTGTCCAATCTCCAGAATCTGTACATCGGCCCGCTGCCGGTTGTGGAAGAGGTCGAGCCGAACTCCCAGTTCGATACCCCGCAGGCGATCACCAACAACGTCGCTGTCCACGGCAAGGTCGACGGCGAGGATGTCGACTACTACGTACTCGACTGCAAGAAGGGGGAACGCCTGACCGCAGAGGTGTATGGAATTCGCTTGGGCTACTCGTCCGGGGGGAACTTCTTTGACCCCTACGTCGCCATCCTCAACTCCGCCCGGTTCGAGCAATCGACCAGCGATGATGCCGCTCTCGTCTGGAACGACGGCATCGCGTCCTGCGTGATCCCGGAAGATGGCAAGTACATCGTCCAGATTCGCGATGCGTCCTACCTCGGGGATGGCCGGGCCTATTACCTGCTCAATATCGGAACCAATCCCCGTCCTCGCGGCATCGTCCCCGCGGGCGGCAAGCCCGGTGAGACCGTGAAGGTCAAGTTCCTGGGCGATGTGGCCGGTGACTTCGAACAGGACATCGTGATCCCCGCCGACGCCCCCGGTGACTGGGCCATCAACGTGACCGACGCCACCGGCACAGCCGCGTCGCCGATGCGGTTCCGCGTCTCTCCTCTGACGAACGTGAATGAATCTCCGGACAACAACACGACCGCGAATCTGACAGCTGTGGAAGCTCCAGCGGCATTCAACGGCGTGTTGGAGAAGCCGGGTGACAACGACTACTTCAAGTTCAGTGCCAAGAAGGGGCAGGTCTTCGAAGTTGAGATGTACGGTCGTCGCTTGCGATCCTCGATCGATGCGGTGCTGTACGTCTGCAATAAAGACGGCAACGGCATCGCCAGCAACGATGATAGCCGTGGCCCCGACAGCTACATTCGCTGGGCGTGTCCCGAGGACGGTGAATATTCCATCCTGGTTCACGACCACCTGAAGGGTGGCGGACCGAGCTACACCTACCGCGTCGAAATGCAGCCGGTCGTACCGCAGACCTTTGCTGGCACGGTCGAGTTCCAGCGGTATGTCTCGCCCCAACTGGTGATCCCGCAAGGGGCCGGAGTCGGGGTGCAGGTCAACGTCACCCGCCAGGACTTCGGCGGTCCCGCCAACTTCAAGAGCGATGACCTGCCTGCCGGGGTCAGCATCGTCTGCCCGGAGATTTGGCGGGGCGGAGCGACCATGCCGGTGGTGCTGTACGCCGCTGCCGACGCCCCGATCGCGGGCAAGTTCTCCACGATCAACACCTTCCTGGACGACCCCAAGCAACCCGACCTCAAGGTCGAAGGGCGATTCAAGCAGAGCATCCTGATGGTGCTGGGCCAGAACCAGCAGCCGGTGTGGGTGGAAGAGCAGACTCGCCTGCCGGTGGTCGTGACGCAGGTCGCACCATTCAAGGTGACAATCGATCCCCCCAAGGTGCCGATCGTGCGTGGTGGATCCATGAACCTCAAGGTGATTGCGGAGCGCACGGGAGAGTTCAAGGGCCCCATTCAAGTCTTGTTCCTCCAGAACCCCCCGGGCATCAGTTCCAGCGGCTCAGTCTCGATCCCCGAAGGCCAGAATGAGGCCCTCATTTCCGTAACCTGCAATGGAGATGCTCCGGTCGGAGACTGGCCGATCGCCATCCGCTGCATCGCCACCGTGGGGAACGGACCGATCGAGACCTGCACTCCGTTCGTCCCGATCCGGATTGAAGAGCAATACATGACACTCGAATTCGCCGCAGCTGCGATGGAGCAAGGGAAGGAAGCTCCCGTCTTCGCCAAGGTCACCAAACGGAAAGACTTCGAAGGCGAAGCGGTCGCCACGCTCTTCGGCCTTCCGGCCAATACGACCGCTGAACCAATCAAGGTCACCAAGGACACGACCGAAATCACCTTCACGGTCAAGGCCGCCGCCAACGCCCCCGCTGGCAAGAACCAGAACCTGTTCGCTCAGATTCTGATCCCGGAAAACGGGGACATGGTCGTCCACAACCTCGGCACCGGCAAGCTGCGGATTGACACCCCGCCGCCTCCCAAGCCGAACGATCCGCCAATGCCCACTCCGACTCCCATGCCCACGCCCGCCCCGATGCCCGCAGCAGTGGTCGCCGCTCCGCCGAAGCCGCTGTCCCGTCTGGAACAGCTGCGGCTTCAGCAGAAGGAAAAGACCCAGGGCGCGGCCCCCGCCGCTAAGCCGTAGTGTTTGCCATCGGGCTGGCCCCGTAGCTACGTTCGCCAGAACGTGGGCTCCCGGAACCAGCCCTCAACGAATGAGTCAGCCCCATCCGATTGTCGTCCGCCATCGAGAACGCCAAACCCGGTCGCCCACCTTCTGGCGAACGTAGCTACCAGACACGCACGTCGATCTCACCCGAGACCTCCCCCATGCTTCGCAGTCTCCTCGTTCTCTCTCTGCTCGTGATCGCCTCCACCTCCGTGGAGGCTGCCGATCTCGCCGAGCTGCGCGTCTCGCCACCGGATGTCAATCTGGCGACTGCGCTCGATCGTCAGGGGATCGTGGTGCAGGCCCTCTTCACCGACGGCCTGACCCGCGATGTAACCGACCAGGCGACCTGGACGCTGGCCAACCCGGCTCTCGTTCGCCGCGATGGCAACACACTCCATCCGGTCGCGGATGGCCAGACCGAACTCAAGATCGAGTTCGGCGGGCAGATGCTGACCCTCCCCGTCAAAGTTGAAAAGGCTGCCGAAGCCCGCCCGATCAGTTTCAAACTCGATGTCATGCCCGTCTTCATGAAGGCGGGC
>JAYTWO010000235.1:0-7512 GCA_043743415.1 Planctomycetota bacterium | reverse complement strand
GCATCCGAAACGTCGGTGATCGCATCCCCGCCAGACTCACGGAGGAATGGGAACCACGAAAAGCACGAAAGACACGAAAAAGGCAGGACCGCTGCCTGGAAGTGCGCTCCTTTGAAAAGAGACTCGCGTTCTCCATCCAGCCGCGACCAGGCCGAAACTAACCCCTCAGTTTCGTGTGTTTCGTGTGTTTCGTGGTTGCACCGCAGAGGATCGAGTGGGTCTGATGCAGTCTCCTCTTGTTCACCGACGTTGGGGACGCACACACCATCCAGGGCCGCCCGTCACCACGTTTGCTTGCGCAGCGGAGTGAGGTTAGTTACAATTCTGCCACTCACAGTCGTTCACTCCTCCCACGGTCGCGGTTGCCGACCAGAAAGTTGACATCATGGCCTTGAAGGGGAACATCAATCACTCGGTCGTCTTCTGGTGTTTCAACATCGCGGGCGAGCTGTGGAGCATCGAGAAGATGTGTACCGTCGCGAAGGGCCTGGGTTGCAAGTCGGTCGAGATCACCGGTCCCGAGGAGTGGGCCACGATGCAGAAGCATGGGCTGACCTGTGCCCTGGCGGCGAACGGCATGCCGGGGGCTCCGTTCATGAAGGGACTCAATAATCTGGCCTACCATCCCGAGGTCATCGCCTCCACGATGAAGCGGATCGAGGAATGTGCCGCAGCCAATGTGCCGAGCGTGATTGCCTTCACTGGGTATAAGTGGAAGAACGCCGAAGACCCGACCAGCGGCGAGATCTCCCTTCAGGAAGGTGCGGACAACTGTGTCGCGGGGTTGAAAAAACTGGCCGTGCAGGCTGAGAAGCAGGGGGTCAACATCTGCCTGGAGCACCTCAACACGCGCGATGGTTCGCACCCGATGAAGGGACACCCCGGCTACCAGGGGGACGATATCGACTATGTGGCCAACATCGTCCGCCGCGTCGGCTCCCCGCGCGTGCGGTTGCTGTTCGATTTCTATCACGTCCAAGTCATGAACGGCGACTTGATGCGACGGTTGGATGAAAACATCGATGTCATTGGCCATATCCACACAGCGGGCAACCCCGGTCGGGCCGAACTCGATGACACCCAGGAAATCAATTACCCGCCGCTGATGCGGAAGCTGGTCCAGCTGGGTTACAAGGGCTACGTCGGCCACGAGTTCATTCCCACCCGCGACCCGCTGGCGGGCTTGCGTGAGGCGGTTGCACTGTGCGACGTGTAGTCGAGAATTCGGCGGAGATACTTGCTCCGCGGCGCAAAGCCTTCGCGTCGCGGCTAAACGGGGGCATACGGACTCGATAGACTTCCGATTCATGTGAGCCGAGTCACGCCGAGTCGGAAAGTTCTGTTCGATGGATCACCTTCTGCAACAACACCGAGAACTGGGCTGGTGCATTTTGGACCAGGCCATCAGTTCGTCTCAACTGACACAGTTGCGTGTACTGACCGATCGCCTGCTGGAATCACCGGACGAAGGGGTGCGGCAATCGGAGGGGCACGTTTATGCGGCCCGCAATGTGATGGATGTCGCTCCCGAGATTTGCGACGCCTGGAAAAGCCCGCTACTCCTCGACTTTGTGCAGCGGCGACTGGGAGAGGAAGCGGGGTTGGTGCGGGTGTTGTACTTTGACAAGCCGCCGGAGCAGACCTGGGCACTTCCCTGGCACAAGGATCTGCTCATTGCGGTGGCGACCACGGAGCCAGCACCCGGGTACTCCACGCCGCGACTGCGAGCGGGTGTTCCACACACGGAGCCTCCGCTGGAGGTGTTGGAGTCGATGCTCACGCTGCGGATTCACTTGGACGAGATCACACTGGAGAACGGGCCGTTGCAGGTTGCCTCCGCCACTCATCGAACCGGAAAGACGCTGTTGCTCGAAGGATTCGATCGGCACACGATCTGTACCGCGGCAGGAGATGTGTTGGCGATGTGCCCGCTGCTGGCTCATTGCAGCGGTCGGTCGTTGTCGGGAACGGCGAGACATCGCCGAGTGCTGCATTTGGAGTTTAGCAATCTGTCGCATCTGCCGGGAGCGGTGCGGTGGTTTCACTTTAATCGGGTGGTGTCGACGGATGTCAGATGAAGGGACAGGCTCCGCCACGCAGAGCCTTCGCGTCACCGCGAAACGCAGTGATTGGCTCTAAATCATTACAGTCCGAAACGGTTCGCTGCCGAAGAGTTCTGTGGGGGATTGTTTTGGAGCGAATCATTCGCGGCTGAATGATCCCCGGCGGGGGGATGTGCTATGGCAGGGATGCCGACGCCACTGGTGCGGCGCGTGCTGCTGGCGGGGGAGCGGTTGCGGCGCTGCCTGGACCAGAGCTACATGCGGAGCGAATTGAACGGACCACGGGTCGATGTTCTGGAAACGATCGCTGCGGCCGGGCCCGCGGGATGCTCGCAGACGGAGTTGGCCACCGAGTTGGGGGCGGCGGAGTCGAGCGTGTCAACGATCGTCGAACGCATGCGGCGGGACGGACTGCTGCTGCGGATGCGGTCTCGACAAGACCGGCGGTGCAGCGTGCTGCTGCTCACCGAGGTCGGCGGGGAGCGGCTGGCGTCCGTGATGCAGAGTCGCGATCAACACCTCTCCCAGTGGATCGATCGTCTCTCGTTCACCGAACAGCAACAGTTGTGCGACGCGCTGGATCGCCTGTTGGTCGTACTCGATGAGAATCCGCTGTCGGAGGCTGCTCCCGGATCAGACACCTCCGGGAAATGGGGGAAGGCCGCATGAACCAGTTGCCTGCGACGAACACGCGGAGGCGACTCCGGTCCATCCTGTTCGCAGTGCTGCTGGCCACGGTTTCGGGCTGCTCGCGCAGCTTCTGGCGGCAACAGGCCGACCGGGATGTGTACGAGGCCATCAGCGAGCGGATGCACGACCCGCGCTGGCAACTGCCGCGCGTCGATGTCGCCCCCGATCCGGACAGTCGGTTCTTTGACCCCTACGATCCCGATTGCGCGCCACTCCCTCCCGATGATCCGGCAGCACATGAATACATGCAGTGCGTCGATGGCATTGGCGGCTACAAGAGTTGGCACAGGCTCGGCGACAGCTTCAGTATCGAGAACCCGCAGTGGCTCAACCGTTATGGTCTGACGACCGAGATGATCAACGTGGAGACCGGTGACTACACCGGGCGGATGCCGACGCTGGAGAAGGTGACGCTCACCGACTGCGTCGAGCTGTCGCAGATTCACAGCCGAGAGTTGCAGGATCAGATCGAGGATCTGTACCTCGCCTCGCTGGACGTTTCGTTCGAGCGGTTCCAGTTCAACGTGCGCTATCTGGGCGTGGGCGGCGGTGAACCCTCGGCCAGTATTGACAACACGATTGTTCCCCACGGTCCCGGTGACAACACGACCCTGGGGGCTGCATTCGGCGTCAGCAAACTTCTCCCAGCTGGCGGTCAAGTCGCGGTGGAACTGGCCAACAATACGTTGTGGTTATTCTCGGGACCGAACCAGACGAACTCGGCCTCCGTGTTGTCGTACTCGCTGGTGCAGCCGCTCTTGGCGGGGGCGGGGCGCAAGGTGGTGTTGGAGAACCTGACGCAGTCCGAACGCAACCTGCTGTATCAGGCCCGCACGCTGGCCCGGTTCCGCCAGTCGCTGTTCACGAATGTGGTCTCGGACGGGACGGGGAGCTACCTGAATCTGATTCAGCAGACGCAGGTGATCCGCAACCAACAGGACAACATCGAGCGGCTGAAAAACCAGGTCGCCATCCTGCAATCGAACTCCGGTCAGAAGGGGAACTTGATCCGGGCCGATCTGGAAGAACTCCCCGCCGACCTGAAAGCACTCCCCGCCGGTCAGATGTTTCCGGACACATTGCAGGGCAAGCTGACCTTTGATGACGAACGAAAGCTGCTGATCTGGAATGACAATGTGCTGTCGCCCGAGGAGCAGGCGATCCTGGAGAAGCTCGGCTCGGACCACCCCGGTGACAACGCATTTCGCAATGCGATCCAGGAGATCATCCAGACAATTTCCGTGGTTTCGACACCGCTGGATGTCCTCCAATTGCAGGGGAACTTGGCGAGTGCAATCAATCAGTTGCGGTCTCAGCAGCGGGCCTTTCAAGACAGTCTCGACTCGCTCAAGCTGAGCCTGGGGTTGCCACCAGATCTGGTGATGACGATTGATGACAGCATGCTGGAGCCCTTCAACGTCATCGATCCGGAGTTGAAGACGCTGGAGACCGAGGTCACGAATTTCATCCGGGTGTGGGCTCAGATCGACGACGATGCCCCGACGACGGAGCAGTTGCTGGCCACGAATGCGGCCTTGGGAGAGCTGATCGCCCAAGTGGAGCGAGAGGGGTTTGCGGTCCTCGATCAGGACGTGAAGAACCTGGAATCTCGCTACGAAAGTCGTCTGGCAGACTTGGAGAACGAAGAAGACCGGCAACGGGTCCAGCTGGATGTCGAACGCGATCTGCGACTGCTGGCGGATGCGCGGGGTCGGCTGTGGGAACTGAAGCAGGCGACGAGTGACCTGACGGGGGAGATTGAAGCACTTGATGCCCCAAAGCCCGCGCCCGATCCGAATGCGGCAAAGGTCGATGTCGAGGACGATCTGTTGGCGGACGCGATGACCCCTGCGGAACTGCGCCGGCTCGACATCCTCAAAGGGCAACAGAAGCTGCTGCAAATCACCCGCAGTTTGTCGGTGGTGCAGATTGGCCTGCGTGTCGAGCAGATTACCGTTCCGGAGTTCGAGATTCCGATGGATGAGGTGATCGAGAACGCGGTCGAAAGCCGGGTCGATCTGATGAACCAGAAGGCGGTCGTGATGGACGCTCGCCGCAAAATGGAAATCGCAGCCAATCAGTTGCTGTCCAACTTGGACGTGGTCGTGGACGGAGACATTCGGACATCGGGCGGCAACAAACCGTTCGACTTCCGAGGCAGCAGGAGCCAACTCCGGGCGGGATTGAGGTTTACGGCACCCCTCGACCAGATCAACGAACGCAACAACTACCGGGCGACTCTCATCGATTACCAGCGAGCCCGCAGGGACTACATGGCCCTGGAAGACTTGGTGAAGCAACAGGTCCGTAGAAACTGGCGGCAGTTGTCCGTACTCAAACGTAATCTGGAGACTTCGCGGCTCCAGTTGAGGCTGGCAGCACGTCAGTACGAATCGGCTGTGGACGAATCGACCGCTCCAACCCAAACGGGTACGGTCGGGGGGGGCGGCTCACGGTCGGGGGTGCAGGGAACGAACCTCATACAAGCCCTCAATTCGGTCGTTTCGGCACAAAACTCGTTGATCCAGAACTGGATCACATATGAGCAGAACCGGCTCGGCATTTATCGCGATATGGGTATGATGGAGATCGGGCCGGACGGGATCTGGAACGATCCCCAGTATCGTGGATCGTCGGCTCTGGAGACTCCGGAGGAGTGGCCTGATCGGCAAAACATGCCCAATGGGGAACCCAACAATGGGACCGAAGAAACCATTCCCAATCTGGACAACCCTCCTGGTGTTGGGATGCGTGAGCCTGGGCGGAGCCGTGTGGGCGGGGAAGGTCCAGCCGACGGGGTGGCTCTCTCGACTGATGGGGCCGTCAAAGACTGATTACTCGAACCTCGTGACCAAGGTCGCCGAGAAGAAGTCGTTTCTGATCAGCCTGTCTGTGCAGGGGTATCTTGACAGTCTCGGCAACGCCACGCTCAGCAGCGGGGTCGAGGGAACCACATCGATCATCATGATCGTCCCCGAGGGGACGATGGTAGAAAAGGACCAGGTGGTCTGCGAACTCGACGCGGCCGCGCTGCGCGAGAAGGCGAATCAGCAGGAGATCACCGCGACGCAGGCCGATGCCGCCATGTCCAAGGCCAAGGAGACCCTGGAAATCACCAAGACCCAGAACGAGAGTGACAAAGCGGCCGCAATGTTGAAACTGGAACTGGCGGATCTGGATCTGGACAAGTTTGTCAATGGGGAGTACCTCCAACAGGTGCATGAACTGGAAGGCAGCGTGGAACTCGCCAAGGAGGAATTAGTGCGTGCGAAGGACAACTACGAATTCACCAAACAACAGGTGAAGAAAGGGTATCGCACCCAGAACGAGATGGAGGCCAACCGGATTGCCGTCAAGCAAGCCGACCTCAAGGTGAAGGGGGCTGTGGAAAAACTCAAGGTTCTGAATGACTTTACCAATAAACGCACGATCACCGAGTTGGTAGCCAATGCCAATGAACTGGGTCTGGAGCTGGCCCGCGTCAAGCTGAAGTGTACCTCCGCCGAAACCCAGGCCGCGAAGGATTACGACGCTCAGAAGCTGACCAGCGCCGCCGAGCAAGAGAAACTCGACCGCCTGAAGCAGCAGATTGCCGCCTGCATCATGAAGGCTCCGATCGCGGGCCAGGTCGTCTATGCCAATATGCAGTCGAGCAACTTCGGTCGCAGCAGTGGAGAAACGATCGAGCAGGGGGCGACCGTCCGCGAACGCCAAGCGATCATCAACCTGCCCGATGTGACCCAGATGAAGGTCGATTGTCGCATCCACGAATCATTGATCGGAAACATCCGCCTCAATCTCCCGGCTCGGATCAAGATCGACGCCTTTCCCGATCGCATGTTCAAGGGGGTCGTCGCGCACGTTTCATCGGTTCCGATGTCCGGACGCTGGCCCAACACCGACCTCAAGGAATACGAGACCGAGATCAAGCTGATCGACGATCCCGAAGTGATCAACAAGCTGCGCCCCGGCCTGACTGCCCAGGTCGAAATCTTGGTGGACAGCCGCGAGGAGGTCTTGCAGGTTCCGATGCAGGCGGTACTGGCAGTGGCGGACAAACAGATGGCCTATGTCCTCACAGGCCAGGGGCCGGAGCGCCGCGAGTTGGTCGTCGGTCAATCGAACCAGTCTCATGTGGAGATCAAGTCCGGGGTCACGGCGGGCGAGTTGGTCATCATGAATGCCCGCAGCCAGTTTGGTGAGCAGATCTCGCTCCTCGAAGCGGAGCTGAATGCAAACAAGGCGAAAAATGCACCGGTGGAGATCATTCCTCCGGCCTCCATCCCGCCTGCGGGTGCCACCGATGGCGGACCCGCCGGGCCCACGAAAGGCGGACCACCGGGAGGTGAGGGCGGGCCAGATCGAGCGGCGCGGTTCACCCAGATGGACAAGAACGGCGACAGTCAGCTCAGCCTGGATGAAGCGGATGAGCGGATGAAAGGTCAATTTCCCACCATGGATAAGGATGGCAACGGCTCGGTCTCCCGAGAGGAGTACTTGTCTGCTCCCCGGCCTCCTCGCGGAGGAGGATCAGAAGGCCCCGGGGGTCCGCGTCCGAATTAAGGAAAGTTCAGACTGATGTGGCACCAAAGCTCGGTGATCGAGACGGTCATCGACGGGTACTCCGTCAACGCTTGATTTTGGGGTACGCCACCCTTGGGAGCAGGGCCAGCGCGCACCCATGGGTAGTCTGCGGGCAATGGGAAGACTTGCGCCAGCGCCGATGGTTTGGTACACCTTGATCTTCCCGGATCGATCC
>JAYTWO010000234.1:0-6005 GCA_043743415.1 Planctomycetota bacterium | reverse complement strand
CCGACGCGACTGACCACCGGACGACCGCCGGCTTTGCGCATCGTCTCGACGACGAGCCATGATGACACAGCGGAGTACACGACCGCGGGCTTCGACTGGGGGAGGAATAAAGGTGTCAGGAACCGTTGATTGCCAGTTCTCCGTGTTTACCTTGATACGGTTCCTGGCGGGGTGGCCCAGACATCGCTTTGGATGTATGGGTTGCAAAGCAACAAGAGGCTTGACGAGCAGTCGGACGATTCCGGAAACTCTCTCGTAGGGTGGCCCCGGTTGAGGGAGTGGGTGGCACAGGTTGGCTCGGCGGGGTGGCACTGTTGGTCGGGCAATGGGGGCAAGGTTCGGGGGGGAGGGTGTCACTGGCGGTCGCTTTGGGCCGCCAGTGTCGGCGAGCGTGAGTCCACACTCGGAGGGTGGTGAGCGTCCCAGAACTGGCGAGTCAAGGCACTCGCCAGTGGCACACTTTTTAGCTGATCGGTGAGTGACTGCCTATGAATCCCCACCCTGATCACGACCTCCCCCTCGGCCTCCCGGCCCCGGCGACGCGGATGGACTCGTCGCCGTCGCGGTGTGTGGTGTTGGTGCCGTTTCAGGGGCGGATTGTTTCGAAGTGTCAGGCGGGGTTGTTGGAGCTCGAGCGGCGGGGGTATGTGGTGCGGCGGGTCGAGGGGTACTCGGCGATTGACCAGGCTCGCAATCAGATGAGCAGCGATGCTCTGGCCGATGGGTTCGAGGAGACGCTGTGGATCGATTCCGATGTGGGGTTCGAGGCGGATGATGTCGACAAACTCAGACGGCATGGGTTGCCGGTGTCGTGCGGGATCTATCCGAAGAAGGGGAAGCGTGAACTGGCGATTCATATCCTGCCGGGGACGCCGCGATTTCGGTTCGGAATTCAAGGGGGTCTGCACGAAATATTATACGGCGGGACGGGGTTTCTGCATGTGCGGCGCGCGGTGTATAAAACGCTAATCGAGAGACTCGAACTGCCGGTATGTAATCAGCACGCGGGGCGTCCGCTGTGGCCGTTCTTTCAACCGCTGGTGCGGTCGGCCCCACGGAAGTCCGGGGCGGCGACGGGCGAGGATGTCCGTCGTACGGGGCATTGGTACTTGGCCGAGGACTATGCGTTCTGCCACCGCGCGCGGCTGTGCGGATTCCCGATCATCGCCGACACGACGATTCGCCTGTGGCACGTCGGCGACTACGGCTACAGCTGGGAAGATGCGGGGATCGACCGGCCGCGGTTTGGGGATTTCGACTTTGGGTTTGAGGCGACTTAGGCGGGATGGCCCGGACGCTGCCTGGGGCGTCTGGGACAGCGGTGTTGAAGCGGACCGTTTTGCTTGTCGGGCCGGTTCCTGGCGGGTATGGTCCCGGTCTCCACCCCATGCTGCGAGGTTCCCCCCCGTGCTCGACCTGTACGACAAGATTCAAGACGCCTCCCGGTTCATCCGCAGCCAGTGGAGCCGCACGCCGCACGCGGGGATTGTTCTGGGCACCGGGCTGGGGGCACTGGTCCAGAAGATCGAGGTCGAGGCCAGCATCGACTATGAGGCCATCCCCCATTTTCCCAAGTCGACCACCATCAGCCACAAAGGCCGACTCGTCTGCGGCCTGCTCGAGGGCCTCCCCGTCATGGCGATGGAGGGCCGCAGCCACATTTACGAGGGCTATTCCCTCCAGCAGATCACCCTCCCGATCCGCGTCTTCCAGGCTCTGGGGGCCCAGCTGCTGATCGTGTCGAACGCGGTCGGTGGGATGAACCCGTTCTACGCGACGGGGGACATCATGGTGATTGACGACCACATCAACCTGATGGGTGCGAATCCGCTGATCGGGATCAACGACGACCGGCTGGGGCCGAGGTTTCCGGATATGTGCGAGCCGTATGATCGGAAGCTGGGGCAGGTGGCTCTGGAGATTGCCCGCCGCGAGAATTTCGCGTGCCACCGAGGCGTGCTGGTGGCCGTCTCCGGGCCGAATCTGGAGACGCGGGCGGAGTACCGGTTCCTGCGGCAGATCGGAGCGGATGTGGTCGGCATGTCGACCATTCCCGAGGTCATTGTGGCCGTTCACTGCGGATTGCGGACCGTGGGTCTTTCGGTGATTACCGACATGTGTCTGCCGGACGCCCTCAAGCCCGCTGTGGTCACTGAGATCATCGCCATCGCGAACGCGGCGGAACCGAAGCTGACGGCGCTGGTGATGGGGTTGTTGGCCTCGGAGCGGGGATAGGGGGTCGCATGGCCCCTGAACACCGTGTTTCCAGTTCTGACCCCAAGGAACGGAATGAATTCCGTTCTACGGCCCACGCCGAGGCGGTGGCCTCGGCGCGGGAGAGATTCAGCGATTCAGTACACGTTACTTCTTCAAGGCCAGCTTCATGGCAGGGACTTTCTCGACGGCCAACGGGGTCGTCTTGCCTGCGACGACCTTGACCTTGTAGGTCCGGTTCACGTAGCCGACCCGTTCCTGCCAGACCCGGAACTCGTGTTCGCCCGCGGGCAGGTTCTCGATCTTGAACTTACCGTCCACATCGGTCACTGCCGCATAGGGGTGGTCCAGCACGAGCCAGTTCGACTTCATAAAGCTGTGGATGTCACAGACCACCGGGATGGGCAGGCTTTCCACCAAGTCATACTTCACATCCTGACCGACCTTGTCGTTCGGCTGGACGATGAAATTATCCGCCTTATTGGCCAAGGGGACGGTGTGGACATTGTGAGATGCGCCATCGGAACTGATGCAGTTCACGGGCTGGCCGACTCGTACAAACATGGCTCGTGGCAGATAGCGACAGCCTTTCTGATTGAAGGTCAGCTTGGTGGTCGGAGGTGCTTTGAGTGATGGATGCACATCGGCTGGAGCCTTCCGCAGATAGATGAACACGTTGGCAATGCCGTTGTTTGCGGGATTCACCACCAGAGAATCGTCGGGCATGTCGACGGCGGCGCAGACTTCGGGATCCTTCACATCGGGGGCTCCCTTCATGAACAGCGGCGGCACTTCCACCTTGTCATCCAGCACGAACTGGCCTTCAATCGAACCCCACTCAGCCGCCTGCACCGACTGGCCAAGGCCAGCGAGCAGGGCGAGCAGCAGTCCACAAGCGACGCTTACACGGGTCAACATGACAATCACTCCACAATCTCAAGCGGCAGGGCCGCGCCGACGATCTCGTATCGTCGCACGGCATTTGGGAAGGAGACCCTCCTGGATCGTCTGAATTCTATGTCGGCAGGAGGCTCACTGACCAGTAGAAACCCGTGGAATTCCGCGATCCGGGAGCGATTGAGGGGCTGCGTTACCGGGGTGGAGACGGGGATTCTCTGTCTGTCGGAAGGGGTTACCGTCACCGAGTGTGGCCGGACCACTGCTCCTGATCGACGAGAGGCCCCCAGAAGAGGATTCACAAGATCATGAACCACAAGATCATGGGGGAGGGGAACGTTCTATCGCGGGCCGCGCCGCCCTGGCCCGATTCCTGATTCGCGGGCGGGTGGAAAGCCCCCACGCCTCTTTGAAATGCTCACGTACGTACGCCTCCCGGTCCTGCCACATCGCCGGACACTCGGAGAGTCGCTACCATGCCGCTGAGACGGAGCGAGGTGCGGGTACGAACTGGATTCGGCCTTCATTCGCGTCCCATCAGACCGAGCTGTGGATACCGCCCCTTGACCATGCCCGTCCATTCCGAGAGTGCAGGACTCGCTTCGGCGATCGATGCCCGCTCGTTGAATCTGCCGAACGCGATCACGCTTTCGCGGTTCGTGTTGGCCTTGGTCTTATTTGTGTTGATCTCGCTGGATCGCTATTGGCAGACAGCCGCCATCGTGTTTGTGATCGCTGCCCTGACCGACTTTCTGGATGGGTATCTGGCCCGCAAGTATGGACAGGTGACGGTCCTGGGCCGCATCCTCGACCCGTTCGTCGATAAGATCATTATCTGCGGGTCGTTCATCTTCCTGATGGCTTGGCCGAAAAGCGGTGTCACGGCCTGGGTCACGTTTTCCATCATCGCCCGCGAGATGTTCATCACTCAACTGCGGGCGTTCATGGAGCAGCGCGGGACCGACTTCTCGGCCAAGTGGTCGGGGAAGATCAAGATGGGATTTCAGTGCCTGGCTGTGCCGCTCTGCCTACTCTCCCTCAGCCCCGAGTTCCTCTCGAACTGGAAGTCCCTGATCTCCGAACCCCGGCTCATTCAGCTTCGCGACATTGCCATCTGGGCCACGGTGGCGATCACGGTGTATAGCGGTGTCGAATACTCCTGGCGGGCGTTTCAAATCCTGCGTCGGCCCGCTGCGGAGTGACCGTTCGTGCTCTGGTTTCTCGCAGCCTGTCTCATTCCATCGTTTGTGGTGTCGTGCAGCGTCACGGGGTTCATGCGCTGGTTCTCCCCGCGTATCGGCCTGATCGACCAACCGGCAGCGCGCAAAGTCCATACCACGCCAACCCCCCTGGGAGGCGGCCTGGGGATCGTGGCGGGATTCTTGCTGACCACGATCGCCGCTCACGTGGCTGTGTGGTGGTTACTCAGGCAACCGCAACTTCCCGAATGGTTCCCCACTGAGTTACGACCGCACCTGACCGGGGTCATCGCGCGCGGGGGCGACTTCTGGAAGCTGGTGGTCGCCGGACTGATCGTTGCCACGATGGGGTTCCTGGATGACTACCGTCCGCTCCCTTGGCAGCCGCGACTCCTCATGCAGTTGGCAATTGCCGTGGGGCTGGCCAGTTGTGGCTTCCGTGCGACGGTGTTTGCCTCTCAGCCGTGGATCGGGTTCCTACTCACGGTGTTGTGGATTGGGGTGCTGATTAACGCCTTTAACTTTCTGGACAATATGGACGCCCTCTCCTCGGGGATCGGGCTGATCGCATCGACCGTGTTTGCCGTCGTGATGTTGACCTCGACCGCCGAGCCGAAGTGGTTTGTGGGTGGCGTGCTACTGGTGCTGGTGGGGTCGATCGCGGGGTTCTTGTGTCACAACTGGCCCCCCGCCAAGATCTTCATGGGCGACGCGGGGAGTATGTTTATCGGGCTGATGCTGGCGTCGCTGACGCTGCTGGGAACCTTCTACGATCCGCAGCAGTCCACGAAGTCGGTGATCCTGGCCCCGCTGTGCGTACTCGCCGTTCCACTGTACGACTTCACCTCGGTGATGCTGATTCGGTTGTCGCAAGGCCGCAGCCCATTCCAAGCCGACAAGTCGCACTTCTCGCACCGACTGGTCGAGTTGGGGCTGAGTCGCAAGCATGCCGTGTATACCGTGCATCTGTGTACGCTCACGACCGGCATCGGGGCGTTGCTGCTGTATCGAGTGCAGGACTGGACCGGAGCGATTCTGGTGCTGGCGATGGTCGGCTGCGTGCTGGCCGTGATCGCGATTCTGGAGACGGTGGGCCGCCGCGAAAGGCCCTGACGCGCCTCGGCCACACGGGCGATCCCCACGGATGTGGATCGAGTGACGATCCCGGTGGCGACGCATCGCCGACTGCCGATTGACCTGCCCTTTCCGATTGCGGTACAACCCCGGCTGCAAATCGTGGCGGTTTCCTCACCATTCGTAGCGGTGGGCGTTGCGGTTTGAGTATGTGGTGTGATCGCGTGTGAAGGAGCCGGAAGCGTCAGCGCCCGGAGGATGTCGCTAGCGGACGACTCCGGGCGCTGACGCTTCCGGCTCGTGTCACACGACAATACCCCAGTGTTCAGGACTCTCTCGTCTCATGCAAGTTCAACTTCCCGACGGTTCGGTCAAAGACTTCCCCGCTCGCTCCTCGGCTCTGGATGTCGCTCGGTCGATCTCCGAGCGACTCGCCAAGGC
The DNA here is from genome assembly GCA_043743415.1 of Planctomycetota bacterium. Classification (GTDB taxonomy): domain Bacteria; phylum Planctomycetota; class Planctomycetia; order Planctomycetales; family Planctomycetaceae; genus TH-plancto1. Next base: position 180 of record JAYTWO010000234.1, on the reverse strand, counting down.
GACCATCGCCGTACAGATCGGCGACACGGTGTGCGATGCGTTTCGGCCTCTCGAAGACCTTTCGTCGGCCAGTCCGATCCCGGTGAAGCTCATCACCGAGAAAGACCCGGCGGCGCTCGGCGTGCTGCGGCACTCGTGTGCCCACGTCATGGCCCGCGCGGTGATGCGGCTCTATGAAGG
>JAYTWO010000233.1:0-1763 GCA_043743415.1 Planctomycetota bacterium | reverse complement strand
GCTGACTCGGTCATGATCGTGACGGTCGGGCGATTCAAATCGGGGAACACATCGACCGGCATCTGACCGAGCTGGATCACTCCGTAAACCATCACGGCGATCGACCCGATGAGGACGAGGGCTCGATTCTTCAAGGAGAAAGCAATGATCCAGTTCAGCATTCCAGAACTCTCTTATCTCACCAGGGAATAGGCCGTTTGAATTTGCGGAACGCCGCCGGTCGCCACCATCTCGCCGTGTGTCACCCCGGCCTTGATTTCGACGTAGCGATCGTCTTCCCGTCCGAGTTCGACACGCCGACGGTCAAAAGTGCGGTCGGCTTTCTGAACGAACACAAAGCTGCGCAAGCCATCCCGCACGACAGCACTCAACGGAACCGCCAATGTGGGGGGAGGACGATCCGTCGTGAGTGCAGCCCTGACGAGCATGTTGTGCTGTAGTGCAACGGCAGGTGGCACCTCGAATTCGATCCACGCCGCCTGAGTGCGGCTGTCCACGCCGACGACCGGACCCAGACGGGCCACCCTACCTTCAGCCTCCAGGTCGGGGTAGGCAATCCAACGGATACGTGCTGTCTGACCGATCTGGACCTGACTAGAGTCTCGCTCACCCACGAACGCTTGCACCCAAACGTGCGAATTGTCATGAATCTCGAACAGCGGCTCGTCGGGCCGTATCACTTGCCCCAAGACTCGATCAAAGTTCACGACGACTCCGTCCATCGGGGCTCGCACCGGCAGGGATTCGACGACACGCTTTGAGCGAATCACCTCATCAATCTGGGATGGCGAGAGCCCCAGGGAGAGCAGCTTCTGGCGGACATTGGCGAACTGTGTCTCCAATGCTTTCACCCGGCTTTCCATTTCCAGGACCGTGCGGCGCGAGACCGCATCTCCTGCATCGCGAAGTCGTGTGAATGTGCCCCGCCACATCGCCCCATCGAGATGAGCTTGGAGGAGTTCTAGCTGCACATCTTGCAGCTCCAAGCTGGAGATTTCGGCGAGGATATCCCCCGCTTTCACTTTTTGTCCCCGATCCACCAGAATCTGAAACAGCGTGCCCGCCAACTGAGACGATGCCGATGTTCGGCGTTGCGGAGGAACATCAATCGCCCCATCCAGTCGTAGTATTCGCTCGACGCTGTGCTCAGTCACTGCTTCGACCTTCAGGCCGATACTCTTCGCCGTTTCCGGGCTAAGCCGTAAAACTCCTAGAAAGAACAAGCTCGATAATTCGTGGCCGCCGCGAGTCACCACGCGATCGCCCGGAAAGATGTCTCCAGAAGTCACTTCTGCTAGGTCTCGCGTCTGTCGCCCGATGACCACCGACTTCTTTCGGTATTCAGAGCTGGCTTTCGTCGATGTCTCCTCCACGAAGACATACCGCTCAGCACCATCGCTGAAGACGGACGCCGATGGAACACTCATCCCCTGTTCGCGACCCGGCATGATGAACTCCGCTTGACCGTTCATCCCCGGCAGCAAGCGGGGACCTGTCGAGGCATTGGCAATTTCCGCCCAGGCTGTGCCTTGATGGGTTTGCGGGTCGAGTAACAGTCCCAGCTTGTCGACCTTCGTATCAAAACTCTGGCCAGGCAGTCCGTTGAAGGAGACCCGAACGGCTTGTCCCTCCTGGATGCGATGGAGGTCCCGCTCCAAGATGCCGATTTGGACCCACACACGCGAGGTGTCCACAATCTCAAACAAGTGCTCGGTCGATTCCACGAACTTACCGACGGCCACATCGGCATGGACGATCACGCC
>JAYTWO010000232.1:0-5725 GCA_043743415.1 Planctomycetota bacterium | reverse complement strand
TTTCCAGGCTCTCCGCTTCGGTGCCGTGCTGGAGAACGTCGTCTACGACCCGGCCCACCATCACGTCGACTTCAACAGCTCCCGCATCTCCCAGAACACGCGCGGGGCCTACCCGATCGAGTTCATGCCGAACGCCAAGCTGCCGTGTGTGGCCGGGCACCCGTCGGAGGTCATCTTCCTGACCTGCGATGCGTTTGGCGTGCTGCCGCCGGTGTCGAGGCTGACGTCCGAGCAGGCGAAGTTCCACTTCATCAACGGGTACACCGCCAAGGTCGCCGGGACCGAGCAGGGGGTCAACGAGCCGACCGCGACGTTTTCGCCGTGCTTCGGCGGGCCGTTCCTGGTCTGGCATCCGAATAAGTACGCCGAGCTACTGGCTGATAAAGTCCAGCAGCACCAGGCCCAAGTCTGGCTGGTCAACACCGGTTGGACCGGCGGACCGCCCGGCATCGGACAGCGGATGAAGCTCGCCGAAACGCGGGCCATCATCGACGCCATCCATTCGGGCGAACTGCGTACGGCCCCGACGGAGACCGACCCGATCTTCGGCTTGCACCGCGTCACCCGTTGCCTCGGAGTGCCGGACACGGTCCTCAACCCGCGCGAGGCGTGGACCGACAAAGCCGCTTACGACATCGCCGCGACACGCCTCTCCGCGATGTTCCGCGAGCACCACGAGGCCGTCCAATCCGGCCGCGACCTCGGGGCGATGGATGGATGACTCATGCAACAAGCCCAGGGGTTGCAACCCCTGGGCTTTCTACTCGTCTGCACGTCCCATCTTAACTTGCCGCAGCGATCGCCTCATCCCGCGTCACATAATGCGGCCACAGCTTGAACAGACTCATATTCTGCAACACGCCTAGCATCTGAGCATTGGCCGCGCAGAAGCATGCCTTATTGCCGCGCGACTTGACCTCCCGCAACATGGAGACCAAGGCTCCGATGAACTCGGAGCCGAAGTAGTCCATCTTCTCCAGGTTCACGATCAGATGCTTCGCCCCCGGCTTCATCATGTGGCCGCGAATCGCGTTGGCCTCGGAGTGCAGATCGTTGTAACGAAAGGAACTCCCCTCGCCGCCGGGCGTGATGATGACGATCTCGCCGATCTGTTCGACCGAAAAAATCTTGAGGTGGGTAAGCATTCCGTGCGGACTCCAGAGGGGAGCCTCGATTGTAACAGGCCCTCAGACCGGGGGAAGAGAGGCGTGTCGTATCAGAATTCGTAAGAATTCTGCCGGGAGCTTACGAGACAGCAGTTAGGCGGTTCGCACTCAGAAGTCTGACGACTTCTGCTACAGCCCTTGGTCGACGATACTCTCGGGGCACCACCACTGAAACAGCGAGCGACCACACGTGAACGGCACCGAAATCTCCGCAGAGGGCATCGAGTACGAGTTCGGTATTCCGTTCCCCGGTCGTATCTTGGAGCCGGACCAGTGGGCCAAGACCGCCCTCAAGAAGCTGCCCTCGGGTTTGTGGAACTGGGACGAGCTGTTCGGTCATGCGAGGCCAGTCCTCATTGATATCGGGGTTGGGAACGGGCGGTCAGCGCTCACGCATGCGTACCGCCAGCCGGAGTGCAACGTCCTGGCGGTCGACATCCTGCCAGTGGTGATTCGTTACGCGACTCGGCGGGCCAATCAGCGCGGGCTGCATCAGTTGCGGGTCGCGGTGATCGGGGGCTGGGAGTTGTTGGAGCGGCACGTCCCCGCCGAGTCAGTCTCCGAGGTCCATTGCTACCACCCCCAGCCGTACTACCGCTCGGACGAGATTCGGCTTCGGCTGGTGACGCCTGACTTCTTGCGGCTGGTGTGGCAAGCCCTGGCCCCCGGTGGGAAGTTCGTGTTGCAGACCGATCACCCGGCGTACTGGACGTACATGCGGGAGGTCTGTTCTCACTTCTTCGAGTGGACCGACCACCCCGCCCCCTGGCCCGACGCCCTCGAAGGCCGCTCCCGCCGCGAGATGATCGCCCGGAGCAAGGGGCTGACGATCTATCGCGGGATGGGCACGAAGCGCGCGGACCTCGACCCGGTGCAAGCCACGCAGATCGCGACCAGCTTGCCACTACCGGTGTTTAATGCAGACCGACGGTTGATCGAACTCGACTCGATTGAGAGTGGTCGAAGACATCGCTGACAAAGCCCAGGGGTTGCAACCCCTGGGCTTTTCGATCATCACAGTCGCTCTCGCTTCCCACACAATCGAGTGGCGATCATGAATTAAGCTGGATTGCCAGAACGCAGGTCGTAGATCATTGACCACAGTCGATCGATCTCACCCCGGTCGATCACTTCCAGCGGCTTGAGTCCATCGAAAGCGTCGAGGGGGGATTGCAACCAAGTGCCGATCAATTCCAACTTCATCACCTCGGACAGGCCATTGATGAGCCGCTGGAGTTCGACCAATCTACGGGCCACGACTTCTGTCGGCGGCGTTCCACTTTCCAATGTGGCCAGCGAACGCACCGACACGGGGAGCAGGCGAGCGAACACCGTCTGGTTCATCCGTAACCGTTGACGCATCTCCACAATCGAGACCGGCTTCGCAGGGAGAGCCGTCGCCGGGGTTCGCGGAGCCTTCTTCGGTTTGGCAATACGATTCTTGCCCACGAGCTGTTTACGGTCGATCACGACCATGACTCTTCTCCACATCATCACGCGCTGCCGCTTCCTGATGAGGAAGTAACCAGTCACTCAAGTATCGGTTACCCGACCGGTTGAGTCAAGCAAAACTGCATGCAATGTTGCATGTTCGTTTAACTCAGTCGGTCGGCATGCAGCACAGTCGCAGTACTGCCCGCATCAAGGTTCTCGGGAAAGACGACAAGATTGTGGCCATTCGGATCGGCTGCAGACGGGACGATCAGACCTTCGAGTCCAATTTCTGCGGCAGCCTGGCCGATCAGTTGAGTGATCGGCACGCGCCCGGCGCGGACCTCTTTTCGCCAGTCAACGGCCAGAATGCGGTCCTGAGAAACTTGCAGTCGTTGGCGAACTCGTCCATTCCGCAGATCGAGAACCGCCTGTAATTTCATGACCGTCGCGACAAACGTACGGGGCATAGACTCTTCAATCGGTATGCAAAAGTAGCGATAGTGAGCCAAGGTCTCGGACATCGCTGTCTCGGGTGTCAGAGAGTTGTAGACTACAGCGATTCCGGCGGGATTCCACCGACCACCATATCGCTTGCTGCCCGCTCCACTGAGGAGATCTGCCTCCGTCGCATACTTGGGTGTCGTGGATCGATAGACCGTTTGAGTGAACTCCAACGCAGCGGAAATGAGCGGCGTCATGCGATGCTTGAGTTGGTCGAGTGTCTCCACAAAAGCTCCTCCGTGACAACGATCCGGGTGAGTTCAAACGCTCGCTGACTGTCCAGCACGTTGGATCGCTCTCTCAATCCGCGCGATCGACCGCTCGCGACCAAGCAATTCCAAGCACTCGAACAGCCCCGGTCCGGCGGTCTTGCCGGTGAGGGCGAGGCGCAGCGCGTGGACCAGTTGGCCCATCTGTAGACCGCGTGACTCGATCCACGCGTGAATCTCGCGGTCGAGAGCGGGGGCGGTGAAGTCGGGGGTGGATTGCAGGAGCGGGATGAGATCACGCAGCAGCGGCACCGCTCCGGCGTCGTCGCGGACTCGCTTCTGGAACCCCTTCTCGTCGTAGGTCAGGGCCTCATCGGCGACGAAGTATTCCTCGTACCCGAGGATGTCGGAGAGCAGCTTCAGCCTTGGCCCGAGAGCGGTGATCAGCTTGGCCACGAACGGGCGAGCGGCAGAAGCAGACAGGAATGTCTGCTCTACTGGGGCGGCTGTCTGCCCTACCATTCCGGCCTTCTCCAAGTACGGCAGGCACAGCGCCACTTTATCATCGAGCGACAGCTGCCCCATCCAGTATTCCTGGTAGGCGAGTAGCTTGTCCGGGTCGAGTCCTGCCGGTCCTTTCACCACGCGGTCGAGCGTGAAGTGCTCGGTCACGAAGTCGAGCGACATGTTCTCGGTCTTGTCATCGAGCGACCAGCCCAATCGAGACAGGGCATTCAGCACCGCCTCCGGCAGGAACCCCATCTGCTCGTAGAACTCCACCATGACTGGGTTCAGGGCCTCCGACACCGCCAGCCCCAGCTTCGGCAATACCGCATCCCCCATCTCGAACAGCTTCTTGAACTGCGGGTTCGTACGGTACTTGCCGATCTCGCGCTTGCTGAGTTTCTTGGTCGTCGCGGGTGCGGCCACGTACGGGATGTGCGCGAACTCCGGCGGCGTGGCTCCGAGCGCCTTTAAGACCAGCATCTGCACAGCTGTGTTGGTCAGGTGTTCTTCGGATCGAATGACGTGTGTGATGCAGAGGTCGATGTCATCAATCACCGACGCGAAGTTGTACAGGGCCGACCCGTCCCCGCGCTGGATCACCGGGTCGGGCATCAGCGAACAGTCCCACTCGACAGCGCCCCGAATGTGGTCGTGAATCGAGACCTTCTCCCCGCGCGGCACCAGCAACCGCACAACGTACGGCTGGCCTTTCGCTTCGAGGTCGGCCACCTCGGCGGGCGAGAGTGCGAGCGATTGACGGCTACTCACGTACTGCCGCTTCTCCTTCTCGGCGGCATCGCGATCGGCCTTGGTCTGCTCGGGCGTCTCGAAATCCTTGTACGCCTTGCCCTCGGCCAGAAGTTTCACAGCTGCGGCGCGGTACTTGTCCGAGCGTTGGGACTGGAAGTAGGGAGCATACGGCCCGCCGATCTCGGGGCCTTCATCCCACAAGAGCCCCAGCCACTGGAACGCTCGCAGGATCGGCTGGAGGGCCTCTTCGCGGTTCCGCTGCTGGTCGGTGTCATCGATCCGCAGGATGAACTGGCCGCCATGCTTGCGAGCCCAGAGCCAACTGAACAGCGCGGTCCGCATGCCACCGATGTGCATGTAGCCGGTCGGAGAAGGGGCGAAGCGAGTGCGAACGGGGGACATGGATGGACTCAGAAAAAGTAATCGTAGGGTGGGACAAGCCTGCTTTGAGGCGCAGGCCCACCATGAGCGACGTGGTAGACAATGCGGTGGTGGGCCTGCGCCCAAAGCGGCTGGTCCCACCCTACGGCCTACGGCCTCACCCGCACAGTTCCTGCCACAGCTTTCGGTAATACTTCAGCAGCAACTCGCCGTGTACCGGGTCGAGCTTCTCGCCGATCTCGATCAAGGTGACGCGGTCGTATTGAATGCGGCGGAGTTCCGCGAACAGTTCGCGGTAAGGGTAGTTCGAGTACAGGGCGTTGATGTGGCACGACTTAATCCACGGGGCGAGTAAGTCGAACGAGGGCTTGATCGACCCGTCGACGACATCGGTCGGATTCGAGTTCCAACAGACACCGACGCTCGGGTGGCCGCAGGCTTCCATGATCGACTTCATGTGCGGAGGCTTCGCCGTCTCGGCCCCATGCACTTCGACCCACACTTCCTGCCCGAGGTTCGCAGCCGCCTCGCCGCAGGGAATCAGGGCTTTACCGATTTGGGTCAGCGTGTCGGCCTCGGGGATGTCTTTGCGGAGGCCGTTGGGGCGGACCTTGACCCCCTTGGCCCCGAGATCGTGGGCCAACTGCAGAAACTGCTTGCAGGTCTCGATGTGCTCGGTGACAACCTTGGGATCGGGGCTGTGGAACTCGCACGTCGAGCCGAGGCCCCAGATCGTCACGCCCGCATCGGCACAGCGTTTCTTGATCTCCAGCCGCT
>JAYTWO010000231.1:0-7672 GCA_043743415.1 Planctomycetota bacterium | reverse complement strand
GTAGACGCTTTGCAGATACTTGAGCTTCGGCCAGGCGTAGACATCTTCGACATCGAGGGTCGCGACGATCTCGCCCGCCGGGTTGGTGAGGGCGACCTTCTGGCCCGCCTTCAGTTCCTTGGCCTGAGCTGCGGTCACGGGCAGAGCGATGGGAATCGTCCAGGCATACAACTGGCCGTTGTTCTCGATGACCGACTCGTTGAGGACGCGGTTGTAGACCGCCGAGGTCATCGGTCCCTTGAGCGGGCTGAGCGTGCCGTCGGCGAACCGATAGACGCTGGAGAGGTCGGCCTGCGAGACGGGCACCTTGACGAGGCCCGCCGCCTCAGCCACGAACGCCGCCGCTTCGCCCGCTGCCACCGTGCAGCACACCGGCTCGGACAAACCACCATGAGGAGCAACAAGTTCAGCCATGAATCCAACCGTGAGTTTCTGTGAGCCATGCGAATCTCGTGCGAAGCCAAATCGCACACCAAGAGTTCGCGTTTGAGTGTGTTGCCGTGTCGAGAGCGTGAAAAGCCCACCGGTTGCAACCGGTGGGCCTTTTGAGTCAGCAAACCCACCGCGCGGGAGACTAGGGACTGCGCCCCCGGATCGTCAAGACTGTTTGGGTTTCGCATCAATATGGAGAAATATGACGATCCCATTCTATGGGGGAGCGTCAGCCTCTGAGGCCGTCAGCCACTGTTTCCACCACAGCGGAGGCGAGCCTTGCCCTGCGCCGCTGTATACCAATCAAAACCGTCAATCCACCGAAGACCAGCACGGCAAACAGTCCGGGCCAGCTCTCCAAACCATTCAGGAAGACTTCAACGGGAGGGATGAACACCGCAGGGTCTGGAGGATCTGGCTTCTTGATGAGTTTCTCTCCCTCCTTGACATAGCTGTAGCTTTCTTTTGTGATGCTGTTGACGACATGGGTTCCATTCCCAATGGGGAACTCAAACAGGGCCTCGGAAAGTTTCGTGTTGAGGTCAACCTGTTTGATTTCCCATTGAAGATGCACATCTGGCGATTTTACCCATTCCTTGTCATCAAAGACGTAATGATATTCTCCCCTCCAAGGGAACCAGAATCCAGGCTCAATCTCACGATACTCATTGACGATGACCCCAGCAATCTGGCGCGGCAGATAGCCGTGATTGGGGTCCAGAACAAGGGACTCAGAGATTTGCCCAATCTGGAGCAATCCATGCTCAGTCACCGTGGAATACACCTTGCCAGACTTCCGCATCGCCTCCAAACGATCCATTATCCATTCATTGTGAATCCAAATCGCAGGCAACCAGTAGTAGTTCGCTACAGCGGAGTTGCCGTATTTTGGTTGGATGAGAACATCAGTCGGCGCGTCATTCCATGAACTGCGATTGGGATACTTGATGTCAATCAATTCCATACGGTTGGCAATTCGATATGTTCGAGTTTGTACACGACCACCGACCAACTTCCTCGCAGCATCACGACTCCGCCCCGATCGATCCCAGATCCAATCGGATTGCTCCACTCCCTCCGAGTCACCCTGTTTCAGGTCAGGGGAGAATGACGGTTCCATGGTTGTCGTTTGGGAGATCACCCGAATCGTTTGAATCCTTGCCTGCCAGTTTTGAATCTGCTGGAGGGCTTCATCGAGATCGATGGGTGAACACTCGCCGGTCGTGGCAACAGCTAACCAGAAGACCGCTAGGAGTATGCACTTCCACCACATGAGATTCTCCTGTTGAGTGCGGACCAGTGAGCACCGGATTCCGCAGTCTCAGTCTCGGGGCGACCACAAGGTCTACGCTGATACACTGTCGGATGTTTGAGAAACCTTGCCAGATTAGTGGATTTGACTCATCGCGAACGCCCAGGGGGTGCAACCCCTGGGCTTTGCCTTCATGTCAGTCATCGTAGTCATCGTCGTCCCGCGCACCGCCGCCCATTCCGGCTTGGCGGTCGTGCCAGTCGTCGAGGGTGCAAATCACCTCGCGGCATTTGGCTCCGTTGTAGTCGCCGACGATGCCGTCTTCGGCCATCCAGTCGATCATGCGGGCCGCGCGGCCATAGCCGATGCCCAGCGAACGCTGGAGCAACGACACGCTGCCCCGACCTTCGCCGATCACCACCTCGCAGGCCCGCTGATACACCGGATCCTGGTGTCGCGAGACATCCGCCGGGCTGGCGTCCTTGTCCTTGTCCTTCTTCGCGGCGGCTGCGGTGGCTTCGGCGATCTCGGGAGAGTATTGGGTCGGCTGGTCGCTGAAGAAATCGATGACGGCGGTGATCTCTTCGTCACTGATATAGGTGCCCTGCGCCCGCCGGAGGTTGCTCGTCCCCGGAGCCAGGAACAGCATGTCGCCGTACCCCAGCAGCTTCTCGGCCCCGTTCTCGTCGAGGACGACGCGGCTGTCGGTCTTGCTCGCGACCTGGAAGGCGATGCGGGCCGGGAGGTTCGACTTGATGAGGCCGGTGATGACATCGACAGTCGGCTTCTGCGTGGCCAGCACGAGGTGAATCCCGACTGCGCGGGACTTCTGGGCTAGGCGAATGATGTGGGCCTCCACGTCTTTGCCGCTGGTCATGATCATGTCGGCCATTTCGTCGGCGATGATTACGATGTACGGCATCTTGTCGGGGATCGCCTCGGCCTCATAGGTGTCCGGATCGATGTCGAGACGCTCCAGCACGGCCTCGCGCCCCAGCTTGTTGTAGTTGTCGAGATGACGCACCCCCACCCGCGACAGCAGGTCGTACCGCTCCTCCATCTTGTCGACGGCCCAGGCCAGCACGGCCTCGGCCTTCTTCATGTCGGTGATGACCGGGTGCATCAAGTGCGGCAGCCGCGTGAATGGGCTGAGTTCGACCATCTTGGGGTCGATCATAATCATCCGCACTTCGTCCGGGGTGCGGGTCAGCAGCATCGACACGATCAACGTGTTCAGGCACACGCTCTTCCCGGTCCCGGTGCGGCCCGCAATCAGCAAATGGGGCATCTTCGCCATATCGACCACCAACGAATTCCCACTGACATCCTTGCCCAGGAACAACGGAATCCGCAGCTTGTCGAGTTCCGGACCGGTGGCCTCGATCAGCTCCTTCATGCGGACCATCACGCGGATGTCGTTCGGGACTTCGACGCCGACGGTGTTCTTGCCGGGGATCGGTGACACGACGCGAACGGCGGGGACGCGGAGGGCGATGGCGAGGTCATCTTGCAGGCTCATCACCTTGGCGACCTTGAGGCCCGGCTCGAGGTCGATCTCGAACAGGGTCACGACCGGACCGGTGTCGATCTCGGTGACTTTCACCTTGAGGCCGAACTGCTCGAACGTCTTCTCCAGCGTGGCGGCGTTCTGCTGGGCCTTGGCAGCCAGTTTCTCAAACGGGAACTCTTCGGCGTTCTCCAGCAGGCTCGTCCCCGGCAAGCGATGGACCGGGCGCGGCTCATTGGGGTTCGGAGTCGTCGTGGCGGCGCGGGCCGGTTTGACGCGCGAGCCGAGCGGGAGGTTGACCTTGAATTCCGCAGGTGGCGGAATCGGGGTGGTCACGAGCGCGGCCACGCGCTCGATGAGACTCGGTGCTGCCGGAGCGGGTGCAGGCATCGGCGGGGCGTGAACCGGGATCGCTCGATGCGCTGGAGTGGGAGCGGACACAACTACGGGAGGGGGCTCTGCGACCGCGTCATCGTATCGCCGCGTGCAGACACGTAGCGGCCACAGCACGACCCGGAACGGCAACAGCAACCCGACCACGCACCACTGCGAAATCACGTTATCCACCGCCAACAACAGCCCCGCCGCCGCCAGCGTGCCGACCACGATCAACCCGCCGGTCAACGAGAAGTGCCGCTCAACCACCGCCCCCGACCACGCCCCCAGCCAGCCGCCACTCCCAATCACCGGGCCATGCCCCCAAGTGGGAATTAGCAACTGCAACATGAGGGCCAGTGCCGCGATCAGCAACATCCCGCCGACCAAGCGCGGACCAGGGTCGGGCGTCGGCACGCGGCGAAACAACCGCAAGTCGGCCAACACCAGCAATACCAGCAGAAACCAAGCCGCTTCGCCGAGTACAGAGAACAGCCCGGTCGCGGTGATCGCCCCCGGCTGGCCCGCGAGATTGGCGATGGTTGTATGCGCAGGGAACACCAGCGACGCCGGCGGGTCCGCCGGATCGTAGCTGCCAAGGCTGAGGGCCAAGAACACCGAGAGGGCGAGGCACCCCAGCGCCAGCAAGTCATTTTTCAGACGCTGGTAGTCGATCATGGACCCTCTGCGACTCCCGCATGGCCGACCGGTGTCGTGGCCATCGGAAATCGCCTTTCACTCCATTCTGCCCTCCTTGGCAGCACCACACGCGCAATCCACCTCTGGAGCGATCCTCTCGCTCCCACCCTCTATTGTCTGCTCGCCCGCCCGCGCCGCTGAGGTGTGTCGGCGTGGCTTTTTGGCAACAGGCGATGTCGGTGGTCGGTGGTAGCGGATCGGGCGGTCGAACTCGAATCACGCGAAGTAGCGGAGAGAGCGCGGGTGTCGAATGTAGCACGACGCTCCGAGAGTGTGATTCACGACCCGGATCGTCGTGCAACATTCCACCCACAAAAATCTTTCCGCACCTGTAGATGGACCGGATTCGAGATCGTACCTCTTGGTAGCGGTGGTGATTCCGCCTCGCGTACAGCGAAACCCGGGGCACACCGCCCCCCTGAAACATTCCGCACGACGGACACCGTCGTGCTGGAACAAGCTCCGCGCTTCTGCACGTCTGACGTGCAGAACAGACCCCGGTCGTCGTACGACCGGGGTTTTGCTTTTCGGGGAGTCAGCTACGACTCCCTCCAAAGAAAAAGACAGCCCATTTCGCGAATGGACTGCCTTTGAAATGCGTCTGTACTACTCACGGTCCAAGTTTTTGCTCCCTGCACAAATTGACGAGGGCCAGCAAACAATCTGTACCCCGCAGGGGTTGTCCACCCCAGCCCAGGGTCGCGACGCAGGAGCGCACCCTGGGAAAGCAGGCCGGAGCACGCCAACCCTGAAGGGGTTGTCCACCCGCTCGGCACGGCTCGCGCGGTTCGGTGTGGAACCCTTTCAGGGTTCATTCTCGCGCGGCCCGTTGACCCAGGGTGCGCTCCTGCGTCGCGACCCTGGGCTGTGATGTGAAACCCCTTTGGGGTACAGAGGTCTCCAGACCACCGGAAATTTGCGCAGCGTACGCAAATTTGTGACGTGAGTCGTATGGACATGCCGTTTCTCCAGCTATCTACGTGAGCATCGAGCCCATCCGATCCCGTGGTGACGACTGTTACCGCCCGACCTCTTTCGTGATCTTGTCCGTCAGGAGGAGATCAACCCCTCGCAGTCCCGGGTCATCTCAATGTGGGTTTGGCACTCCCGAGCGTTGCCGATTATCTCGCAAATAAACAGACCTCCGATGTCTCAAGAGACTGCGGAGGTCGGGCGGGTTGGCGGCTGGCCGTTGCTGCTCAATGCACGCGCATGCCCGGCTTGGCACCCGAGTCGGCACGGAGCAGGAACACCTCGCTGCCCCCGGGGCCGACCGCCAGGACCATCCCCTCGCTGAGGCCAAACTTCATCTGCCGCGGCTTGAGGTTCGCACAACAGATCACCAACTGGCCCACGAGGTCTTCCGGGTTGTATGCCTTCTTGATTCCGGCGAAGACATTCCGGGTCACATCGCCGCCGAGGCTCAACGTCAGTTGCAGCAGCTTGTCCGCTCCGGCGACGTGCTGGGCCGCGAGGACGCGGGCCACGCGGAGGTCGGTCTTGCCAAGGTCGTCGATCGTACAATGTTCGACGACCAGGGCTTCTTTGGCGAGCTCGTCGGCGGAGTCGCCAAACGAATTCGCGGTAAGCCCACCGGTGGCCACCGGTGGGCTTTCTGGCTGACCGCTGACCGCTGATGGCTGGCTGCTCTCGACCGGCTTCGATTCTTCAATCATCGCTTGGACCTTCTTCGTGTCGACTCGTTTCAGCATGTGTTGGTAGGGGCGGACCATCTGCCCCAGGACCGGTGTGTTCACGTCGCTCCAGCGCTGGATCGGGACGCCGAGCAGTTCCCCGGTCTGCTGGGCGATGCGCGGCAGGACCGGGGCGAGGTAGATCGCCAACTGGCGGAACAGATTCAGCCCCACCGTGCAGATGTTGCGGACCTCTTCGAACCTCGCGGGGTCTTTCTTGAGGGTCCACGGCTGGTGGGTGTCGATATATTGGTTGGCCTTGTCGGCGAAGAGCATCACCTCACGCAGTGCGGCATTCGTGTCGCAGTTCTCATACAACTCCGCGATTCGCTCGGCGGCTTGTGCGGTGGCCTGGAACAGGCCGCCATCTTCAGGATAAGTCGTCGCCAGAGCCTGCCCTTCCAGCAGCTTGGCACAGCGGCTGGCGATGTTGACGAACTTGTTGACGAGGTCGGCGTCGACCTTGGTCTGGAAGTCGACGACGCTCAGGTCGAGGTCATCCACGCGCGGCCCCTGCTTCGAGGCGTAGTAGTACCGCAGGTACGCCGGGTCGAGGTGCTTGAGGTACGTCGCCGCACTGATGAACGTCCCCTTCGACTTCGACATCTTCTCGCCATTGACCGTCAGGAATCCATGAATGTGGACCTTTGACGGCAACTGGAATCCGGCGGTGTGGAGCATCGCGGGCCAGAACAGCGTATGGAAGTACGTGATGTCCTTGCCAATGAAGTGGTGGATCTCGGAGTGGGGGTTCTTCCACCAGTCGTCGAGCTTTTGCCCGGTGCGCTGGCACCATTCGGCGGTACTCGCGATGTACCCGATTGGCGCATCGAACCAGACATACCAGTAGTTGCCGGGGCTGTCGGGAATCTCGAATCCGAAGTATTTCGCAGGGCGTGACACGTCCCAGTCTCGTAGCGGATCGGCCAAGAAATTGTTCTTGAGGAAGTTCGCAATCTCGGGTTGCAGGGCTCCACTGGTCTGGGTCCAAGTGGCCAGATAATCGTGCAGATGTTCGATCTGCACGAACAGTTGCGTACTCGACCGTAGCTTCGGCGTGGCTCCAGAGAGTGTACTGCGCGGGTTCAGGAGTTCAGTCGGGGCGTAGTTGGCGAGACACTTCTCGCAGGCGTCTCCGTGCTGGTCCTCGGCCCCGCACTTGGGACAGGTGCCCTTCACGAACCGGTCAGCCAGGAACGTGCCAACCTCGGGATCGAACAGCCGCTCGGCGGGCTTTTCGATCACGATATTTGCTTCTCGCAGGGCGGCCCAGATCTCGTGGCAGAGCGCGCGATTCTCCGGCGAGTTGGTACTCCCGTAGTTGTCGAACTCGATGTCGAAGGCACCGAAGTCGCGGATGTGATCCAGCCGCATATCGGCGATCATCGCCTCTTCGCTGCGCCCCTCCTGGCGAGCGCGGATCATGATGGCCGTGCCGTGCGTGTCGTCCGCGCAGAAGAACCGGCAGTGGTGCCCGCGCAGCTTCTGAAACCTCACCCAGATGTCGGTCTGGATGTACTCCACCAGATGGCCGATGTGAATCTGGCCATTGGCGTACGGCAGGGCGGAAGTCACCAGAATCTGGCGGGGAGTCATGCGAGGTCCGGATGAGGTCTGCGGGGGGCGACGCGACCGAATCAGGACACCGCAGCAGCCCGCCAGTTCGCGTGGGATCGGCTTCCAGCCGGTCATTCCCGGAAGATGACCGGCTGG
>JAYTWO010000230.1:0-33036 GCA_043743415.1 Planctomycetota bacterium | reverse complement strand
ATCGTGGGGCCGAACGGGGCGGGGAAGAGTACGCTGATTAAGGCGGCACTCGACCTGATTCCCAAGGTGGCCGGTGGCGTGCGGTTCTTTGGGAAGCCGTACAGCGAGATCCGGGGCCGCGTGGCCTATGTGCCACAGCGGACGACTGTCGACTGGGACTTCCCGGTGACGGCACTCGATGTGGTGGCGATGGGGCTGTATCGGCAGATCGGCTGGTTCTGGCCGGTGTCGTGGAAGTGGAAGGCGAAGGCCCTGGAGGCTCTCGACAAGGTGGGGCTGGCCGACTTCGCCAAGCGGCAAATCAGCCAGCTCTCGGGAGGCCAGCAACAGCGTGTGTTCCTGGCCAGGGCGCTGGTGCAGGGAGCGGACCTGTATCTGATGGACGAACCGTTCGCGGGTGTCGATGCCGCCACCGAGCGCGCGATTGTGGACCTGCTGCGGGAACTGCGAGCGGAGGGGAAGACCGCCCTCGTGGTGCATCACGACTTGCAGACCGTCCCGGAATACTTTGACGATGTACTGCTGCTGAATATGCGATTGGTGGCGTCGGGTCCGGTCTCCGAAGTCTTTACGCCGGAGAACCTCCGCAAGACGTTCGGCGGCAAGCTGGCGATCCTTGATCAGGTCGGCAACCGTCTGGCCCAGCAGGGGCAGTGAGGCGGTTCGCTGTCGTCGCCACGTTTCGCCAGAACGTGGGCGACTGGGGAGTACCTTCCGGGATTGTCGTCTTTCGCTCCGCGAAAAGACGCCGTTGCGCGGAGCGAAAGACGACTCGGATTGTCTGGCATCGTTTACGCCGACCGTTGCCACGTGGCCCGAAATCGTCCTCGGAGGGCATCCCACAGGGCCCCGGTGGTCGTCGTGTTGAGTGACACAAACATCAGCGGCAACCCGAACAGCGACGACTTCTTCCCCTGTCGCTGGAACACATAACCGACGCCCGCAGCCAGATAGAAACAGAACTGGAGCGTCAGCATCCAGCAGTACAGCGGCTGGCCTGCCAGGGCGACATTCGCCACTGCCGCCAGCACCAGCAGCCCCGGCGAGAACAGCCTCGCGATCTTGTGCGACACGAACTCGATCCAGATCGGGTTCTTCCACGGCAGCAGCCAGCGCGGCTGGTTGATGACCAATTGAGCCGCTCCGGCGATCGTGCGCCGCTTGCGGACCGACTCCTGTTGAGTCGACTGCGAGGGCGTGTCATAGGCGATCGCCCCGGCCTCGATCAGGCAGCGGTAGCCCTGCTCCACCGCTTGCATCGGAATCACCACATCATCGAGCAGCGTCTGCTCCGGAATCGCACGGAACAGCGAACGGCGGATGGCATACAACGCCCCCGTCGCTCCGGGCACCGACCGAAACCGCGACTCGCTCTTGCGGATGAACTTCTCGTACTTCCAATAGGCCCCGATCCCCTCCGCAGCTGTGCTGTCAGCGTTCTCGGAGCGGAACACGAGTTCGCCAGAGACGACGCCGACTCGTTCATCGGCGAAGCAGGCCGCGAGCAGGGACAGCGCCGCCGGGTCCAGGGCTTGTCTCGCATCGGTGAGGACGACGAGTTCGGAGCGGCACTGCGGCACCAGGTCGTTGAGTACGGCAGGCTTCCCGCGCCGTTCGGCGAAGGCCACCAACCTGACCCGGGAGTCGCCGTATACGGCCAGTACCTCAGCCGTGTTGTCATCGGAGCCATCGGAGCCAATCAAGACCTCCTCGATCTGTGAGGCACAGTCGGAGGCCAACAGACTGTCGAGCTTGCGGGTGAGCCGCGCAGCCTCGTTGTATCCCGCAATCACGATCGACAACTGGCCGGTATAGGGAGCCTTCTGCACCTGCGCGGGCCGGACTCGTCCCAGCAGCCACACCAGCAGCGGATAGCCCACGTAGATGTACGCGAGGGAGGCGATCGAGAGCCAGAACGTCCAAGCGGGGGGAGACACAAGCCACTCCGAATGCCAGTCGAGGCGCGCCACGGGAGCCGGGCACCAGTCCTCAAGCGTATCTTGCTCCCGAGACAGAGGACTGGACTCCCCGTGCGCCGCCTGGAAAACCCCGTAACGATTGTGCCGTGCGAAGTGGTCAGGCGGAGGGAGGCCGGTGACTGTTGCCCGGTCAACGCTTCATGAAGGGTCCGCATCCCTCGGGAGGCCGAGGCTCCGGCCGAGGCTCGCACCAGCCCGCGCGTCCCCTGGCTCGCGGCTCAGCAGGAGCTTCGCCCTCCCAGCGGACAGGCCACAAGCCCCCTTCCCTCGAACTCTGAAACCCCTCTCGCGATCCGTCCCATGTCAGGGTAAAATCAACATTACAAAGCGTTCTCTGTCTCGGCTCGCCTCGTTCATCGACCGCATCGAAAGCCTCACATGAAAATCACCTTTCTCGGAGCTGCGGGTGAAGTCACCGGCAGTCAGCACCTCATTGAGACCGACAACCTGCGGCTGCTGCTCGACTGCGGCCTGTTTCAGGGGCATCGCAAGGATGTGCGGATCAAGAACATGGAGTTCCACTGTCGTCCGAAGGAACTCGACGGCGTGATCCTCTCTCATGCCCACATCGACCACTGCGGCAACCTGCCGGGGCTGTACAAAGCCGGGTTCAACGGGCCGATCTTCTGCACCGATGCCACAGCTGACATTACTGACATCATGTTGCAGGATGCGGCCCACATTCAAGAAGAGGATGCCAAGTACCTGAACCGCAAGAAACGCGGCAAGGATCTAATTGAGCCGCTGTATACCTCGGAAGATGCCGAAGATGTGGTGCGGCTAATTCATCCGCTGCACTTCCACCAGTGGCACGAACTGGCCAGCGATGTCCGCTTGCGGTTCCTCCCGGCGGGACACATTTTGGGATCGGCGATTGTTGAATTGGAAGTCCGCGAGCGGGCGCTGTGGAAGCGGATCGTGTTCTCGGGAGACATCGGTCGGTACGGCATGCCATTGCTCGTCGACCCGGAACCGGTCGAGAGTGCGGATGTCCTCATCATCGAGAGCACCTACGGCAACCGAGTGCATCCGCCCGTGGCCAGCATGAAGGATGACCTGCTGCGGATCGTCATGGACGCCCACCAGAAGGGAGGCCGCGTCATCATCCCGGCGTTCAGCCTGGGCCGGACCCAGCAGGTGGTGTATCACCTCAACGAGCTGTTCAATGAGAACAAACTGCCGCGCATTCCGGTGTACGTTGATAGCCCGCTCTCGAATCGCGTGACGGCGGTTCATCGGCGGTATGCCGAGTCGCTGGACGACGACGTGAATAAGGCCCTGCGTCACGATGTCGATGTCTTCGGGTTCGAGACGCTGCACTACACCGAGTCTCCGCAGCAGAGCATGGAGCTCAACAACAAGTCGGGTCCGTTCGTGGTGATCTCGGCCAGTGGGATGTGCGAGAGCGGTCGCATTCTGCACCATCTCAAGCACACCATCTCCAATGAACGAAACACCGTGGTGATGATCGGCTACCAGGCCCCCGGCACGCTGGGCTGGAGGATCGCCGAGAAGCAGCCCTACGTGCGGATTCACGACGCCGAGTTCGCCGTAAAGGCCAAGATCATCCTACTCGGCGGCCTCTCCGCGCATGCCGATGTGAACGACTTCAAGACGTGGTTGGAGGCCTCCACCGAGCACGGCGACTTCGGGCGGGCCTTCATCGTCCACGGCGAGGAAGACGGGGCTCGAGGGCTGGCCTCCATGCTGAAG
The DNA here is from genome assembly GCA_043743415.1 of Planctomycetota bacterium. GTDB lineage: Bacteria > Planctomycetota > Planctomycetia > Planctomycetales > Planctomycetaceae > TH-plancto1. Next base: position 29,344 of record JAYTWO010000230.1, on the reverse strand, counting down.
GACTACGTGGATGGGGAGGTCACGATTCCGCAGCGGTTCCAGAGCTTTACGGTGTGAGAGCCGGAAGCGTCAGCGCCCGGAGCGGGTCTTTCGTCACAGCGGGCTGGCCCAGACATCGCTTTGGGCGTGTGGGGGCCATGCCAGAACAAGAGGGATTGCTTGGCGAACCCGTGCTCCGTCGCCTCTTGTGGCTCTGCAACTTGGCGATAGCCCTGCATCCCCCCCCAGGGCCATCGCCTATTTCAAAGTCTGTGGGACTAGCCTGCTCTGAGGCGCTGGCCAGCGCTCCCCCTTGATCCCAATTGACCCCCATCGCATCCCGTCGTACACTGGATTTACAGGGATTTTCCAACCCGTGACTGGCCTTCCGAAACTGTTCGAAAAGGATCCGAGATGGTTCAACTCGCTCGACGACCGATGTTCATTCTGGGGGTACTCCTGGGGTGGGGTCTGCTCGCCTCTCCCGTCTCGGCACAAACCAAAATCACACCGACGCTCAAGGCCGAAACGGTCTCGGCGCCGGACTTATTCCCGATCCGCTTCTCGTACTATCCCGCCCTCGCCGACAAGAACCCCGATGGCCTGTCCAATGCGGGTGTGGTCATCCTGCTGCATGGAGACAAAGGGAGCCGGATCAACTGGGACAAGGGCTCCGCGCCCGCAGGCCAGCCCACGTTTCCCGCGGTGTTGCAAGACCAGGGCTATGCCGTCGTGACCGTCGATCTTCGCAAACATGGCCAGAGTGTGGTCGAAGGCCGCGAAGACCCGCTGCAGAATGATGATTACGGCAAGATGGCGGCGGGCGATCTGAAGGCGGTCAAGGACTTCCTTCAGAAAGAGCATCAGGACAAAAAACTCAACATGGGGAAAATGGCGATCGTCGGAGCCGGTTTCAGTGCTCCGGTGGCTTTGGCGTTCGCCGAGTTAGACTGGATTCAGAAGCCACACGATGATTCCCCCGTTCCCGCCATGCGAACCCCGCGCGGCCAGGATGTCAAAGCGATCATTCTGTTGTCTCCCGATGCCGCTGCGGGGCGATTGCAATCCAACAAGTCGCTGGTGTTCCTGACCAAGCAAAACCTGGCGATTCAGATCATTGTGGGCAAGCAGGACGGAGCGGACAAGGGGGCTGCGAAGAACTGTTTCAAGGCCAGCGGCGGTGGCAGCAAGAGGACGGAAGAGCGGGTCTATTTGCTGGAGCCGGACATGAAGGACCGGGGGACTGATCTGTTCGGAAAGAACATTCAGTCCGTGGAAGGTCCGGTGTTCGGGTTCCTGGAAAAACACCTCAAGAAGATCACCGTCCCGTGGGTCGATCGTCGCAGTCGCCTGGAGCGGTAATGGACACGACGCTCCGCGTCGTGGGATAGGCTTCCAGCCTGTCGTCTTTCGACAACCATGACAGGCTGGAAGCCTCTCCCACGATGAGCAGTCTCTCCCCCGCCCACGAAGTCGCCCAGCTCCGTGCCGCCATCGAGCGGCACAACCGCCTGTATTACGTCGAGGCCCGTCCCGAAATCTCGGACGGCGAGTTCGACCGGCTCCTCAAAGCCCTGCAACAACTCGAACAGGCACACCCCGAACTCGACTCTCCCGACAGCCCGACGCATAAGGTCGGCGGGGCACCGATCACGGGGTTCCACACGGTCGAGCACCGGCTGCCGATGCTGTCGATCGATAACATCTATACCGAGGACGAACTGCGAGAATTCGACGAGCGGGTCCGCAAGCTGCTGGCCGTCGAGGCCGTCGAGTACACCGTGGAGTACAAGATCGATGGCGTCGCGTTGGCCCTCATCTATGAACACGGCCATCTCGCCTTCGCCGTCACGCGCGGAGACGGTCAGCAGGGCGACGACATCACGCACAACGCCCGCACCTTGGGCGGCATTCCGCTGCGGCTCACGGTCGACAATCCCCCTCCGATTCTGGAAGTCCGCGGCGAGGGATACATCTCCAACACCGACTTCGGCCACCTCATCGCGGACCAACTCGCACGGGGCGATGAGACATTCGCCAACCCCCGTAACACCACAGCCGGGGCGCTCAAGCTGCTCGACCCGAAGCTGTGCGGGGCGCGGCGTGTGCGGTTCCTGGCGCATGGGCGGGGGTACATTGAGGGGGAACCGTTCGCGACGCACATCGAGTACCTTGCCTGGTTACGCACGGCGGGCGTGCCGACCACGCCCAACGTCGAGGCCCGCACCGGCATCGACGCCACGCTCGAACTCTGCCACCAGATGATGGAGAACCTCCACAGCCTCGATGTCGAGGTCGACGGTCTGGTGGTGAAGGTCAACTCGTTCTCGCAGCGCGAGCAACTCGGCACCACCTCGAAGGTGCCCCGCTGGGTGGCGGCCTATAAGTGGGAGAAGTATGAGGCGAGTACGCAGATACTCTCGATCGATGTGCAGGTCGGCAAGACCGGCACCCTGACCCCGGTGGCCAACCTCGCCCCGGTCGAGATCGCGGGGACCACAGTCTCTCGGTCGAGCGTGCATAACCGCGAAGAACTCGATCGGTTGGGCCTCAAGATCGGCGACTGGGTGATCGTCGAAAAGGCGGGCAAGATCATCCCGCACATCGTGCGAGTGGAAGAGGACCGCCGTACCGGAGAGGAGCAAGAGTTCGTCTTCCCGACCGCGTGCCCGGTCTGCCGAGCCGAGGTCGCGAAGGACGAAGGCGGCGTCTACATCCGCTGCCAGAACCCGGCCTGCCCCGCCCAACTCAAAGAGGGGCTGCGGTTCTTCGCGTCGCGACAGGCGATGGACATCGAGGGGCTGGGGACCAAGCTGGTGGAGCAACTGGTCGACGCTGGGTTTGTCAGCGGGTTCGCGGACCTGTACCGGCTCCAGGGCAAGCGGAACGAGTTGATCGCCTTGGAGCGGCAGGGCGAGAAGTCGATCGACAACCTGCTGGCCGGGATCGAAGCCTCGAAGACCCGCCCGCTGTTCCGGCTGCTGACCGCTCTCAATATCCGACACGTCGGCGTCTCCACCGCCCGGGCCTTGGCCGACCATTTCGGGAGCCTCGAAGCGATTCGTTCCAAGACCGAATTGGATCTCGCCCAAGTGCCCGACATCGGCCCCATCGTGGCGATGGCGATCGCGACATTCTTCAGCTCGGAATTCGGCCAGCGCATCGTCGATGGGCTGGTCGAGAGCGGAGTCGCCCCGCCTCCCATGGAGGTTAAAGTCATCGCGAGCGTGACCGCCGGAGCTGGCAAACTGGCGGGCAAGACCGTGGTCGCAACCGGAGCCTTAAAGAGCTTTACCCGCGACAGCATCAAAGACTACATCCACGCCCAGGGCGGTAAAGCGGCCAGCAGCGTCTCGAAGAAAACCGACTTCGTCCTCGCCGGTGCCGACGCGGGCAGCAAGCTCACCAAAGCCCAGGAACTCGGGATTCGTGTGCTCACCGAGGACGAGTTTCTGGCCGAGTACGGACCCGAGTGACACCCCGATCGGACGACACTCTCGACAGTTCACTGTCCGACGACTCTAACGGTAGCGGCGGGCAGTCTGCATTCCTAAAGCTGCTTCGACGGGAGATTACCTTGGATGAAATGGTCGGTGACGAGTAAGCGCCACCCTGAGTTTGTATGAAGAGAGGGGTCAAGCCCTGAAAGGGCGGTACAGGGGTCGCGTCACGGCGAGTTGTTTCGCCCTTTCAGGGCTGCGTCCTCAATCGGGATCGTAACCCAGGGCGGCGATCCCTGCAGTCGCTGTGCCCTGGGCTGGTTTGTGGCTACCCCGGCAGAGCGTAGCGGCGGTCGCCGGAGGACAGTGGTGGCACTGCACGATGAGATCGCCGTAGAATCCATTTCGCCATGAGGCCGGGTCTGTGATGAACGTCACTCCTGGATCGGCTCCCTGACGGCGGAAGACTTCCAGAAGAACCCACACACATGCGTCGACTCGGTGTCTTGCCTGCTCGCGACTTGGCGGAGTTGTTCCGCGATCATCTCGATGCGTTGGGAGTGCGGACGCGCCTCGATCGGGACGGGACGGACTGGGTGCTGTGGATTCAGGATGAGGACAAGCTCGCGCTGGCTCGCGAGGAACTGGCCACGTTTCAGGAGAACCCGGCGGACCCACGCTACAGCGGAGCGCGGGCGGCTGCGGAGGCGGTGCGGACTCAGCGGGTGAATGATGAGATTGCAGCTCGCCAGCGACAGGTTCCCCTGAGTGTCCGGTGGAGCGGGGGGCAGAAACACATTCCCGTGACGGCTCTGCTGATCACGCTCTCAATCGGTGTGGCCATTCTCACCCGCGTGGGTTTGGACAAGAATGCCTGTGCCCAGTTCTTCATGGCGGACTGGTTTCTCGATCCGCTGACCAATCGGTTCACCGCCCCGGGGTTGTGGGAGTTGCTGAAGCTGGGGCAGTTCCACCGCTGGGTCTCACCGATCTTTCTGCACTTTGGCCCGATGCATCTCTTTTTCAATATGTCGGCAACGCTGGCTTATGGACGGGTGATTGAGCAGCGCAGCGGGTCGTTTCGGTTTCTGGGGACGGTGGTGTTGCTGGCCTTGATCTCGAATTTCGCCCAGTACGCGATCTCCGGCCCGTCCTTCGGAGGCATGTCGGGAGTCGACTTCGGGCTGTTCGGGTTCTTGTGGATGAAGTCGAAGTTTGCGCCGGACTATGGCGTCCACATGGGGCGGGACCATGTGCAGTACACGTTGTTTTTTGCCGGGATGTGCGTCTTCGGAGTGTTGGGGCCGATTGCGAACACAGCCCACTTCATGGGCATGTTCACCGGTATGGTTCTGGCGATGATCCCCGTCGTCCCACGCATCTGGCGGCGGTATCTCTCTCGCCGATAAACGTGGGAGCTGATCTGATCGATACGACCGAAGTTCAGGTCACGGAGTGCGTGGGGGGGGGAGTCGTTTGGCGGACTGGTCGTGGTCTGACCCGTACAGCGAGGTAGGTCAGGCTGTGCCTGATCGTTCTTTGGACCTGCGACTATCCTTTTGCTGGCGAAGAGTCAGGCACAGCCTGACCTACCAGGACTTGGGGTTGCACAGGGATTTTGGGGTGATCGAATCAGGTGGCATTTGTTTCGCGAACCGGCGTCTTCTACGGGACTGGCAGGTTGCCTTCCCGGCTGATCCGAAACAATTTCCGCCTGATCGCCAGCCAGTGTCAAGACCAAGTTTTCATCAGCCCAGGGCTACCCCGTCACCCCGCCGCTCACACTCACTGTGCTGTGGGGTTACGTTTTCGTCGCCGCCGGAAGTAGAGCCATCCCCCAATGAGGGCCGCGTGGACGACCAGCAACACCGCCACACGCGGGCGCAGGTCGGTCGGGGCTTGGACGGATTTCGCTGCCTGCCGTTTCGGCGTCTCGACCCCCACGACCTTGTTGATCACCCACTTGTTACCTTGGGCTGTCCCGATTTTGTCTCCATCCTTGAGGCTGAGTCCTTGTTCCGTAAACAGCGCGGGATCAAGCGCCTCATTGACGTGACTCCATTTCATCGCGAATTCGTAATGAGAAATCCGATGGGTCGTCCCGTGGACACGAACCTGAATTGGAACAAACACACCATTGACTTCTTTCCATTCGCTTTCTGTCACATCATACTCCGTCCAATGAGCCCCAATTGTCCCGTTATGGCGTAAACGCACAGTGATCGGCGCATATCCGAGGGCTGTGTCAATTATAAACTCATATTCAACCGCCACGGTGTGGTCGGGATTCCAGAAATACACACCCACGATCAATAGCGAAGGCTTCACTCGTTCAAATCGAATCATCTTCGCCTTGGGGAGATCTTCGTCTAAAACTCGATCGAGGATACCCACTTGACTGCAATACAGTTCATTCCCAGCAGTATCTACTATGGCAGTTGCAAACGGTTCGCGATGTCGGGCAAAGGGGTTAGGAATGTCACTCCGGACGTGATGAGTCACCATTCGCCCCCGGAGAGGATGACCCGTAGTCTTCCAATCCGCCATCGCTGTGATTATGGACCTTGAGCCGACAATCATCTGGTCTGGACGCCCGGTGTATTGCGTCTCGATATTGTCGTAGCGGTACAGATCTTGGTTCTTGTCAAATAGTATGGACACATTCTCTCCGATAGGATCGCCCTGAGCGACTCCTGGCTTATAGGAAGTGGTTTGATACTGACACTGAATCTCGCACACTCCACTTCTGACGCTCCGCAACATCAGCCTCATGGCGTCAATCGCCAACCTGGCCTCTCGAATTTCATCCTCCGAGAGGCTGGACGTTGGTTCGTTGCCTGCTGGTGCTGGCACCTGAGTGCCAGCTGGCAAGCTGGAACTCAGGCAAACCCAGGCAATCAGTACGAAAGTCGTGCGAATCACTAATTCGTCCCCCTTGCGAACAGTCGAGTTCCAATCCCATTTGCTGACGCAATGCTCTGCTGATGTAACCAGTCAGCAGATGGCTGAAGAGAGGCCGACACATCGCACTCCGAGTGTCGTCTGCTTCGAAGCGTCCATCGGCATTCATCGTCAGGAGATCAAAGTCTGTTGGCGAGCGAGTGGCGAAGACCTTGATGGCTTCGCGGACATGAGTCCGCGCGCGGCTTCCGGGGAACGACAATTGCAGATCTCGGATCGTTTTCGCTTGACCCGCCGGGACGGGGATGCGCTCTCCATCAAGAGGCCAGATGAGAGCGATCGACCCGTCATAGCCGAACGCCAGAGCGTTCAGATACAGGGGCTCCGCCGACCCGTTGGTCAGCACGATCTCCATGTCAACCGGCGATTCGCCCGCTTCCAGAACCTGGCCCGCTCCCTGGATCGAGACTCCATTGGCGAGCTGGATCTCGACCGTCACTTGCCCCCTCAAACTCGACAGCGGTGAGGGATTCTCGATACGCAGCGCGTTGAGGTGCTTGGCCCATTTCTGAATCGAGCGACTTAACACATCGAGATTCGTCGTCCAGGCGGGAGTCTCCAGTGGCTGGCCCGTCGCGTCGAAAATGCCATCGCCCTCCGCACACGATTGAACACACAGATCTGCCATCGAATCCGAGGTCGTCCGGACAAGTCCACGCAGATCGGGTTGGCCCAGGCGTAGCTCAAGAGCCGCGCGGGTCTGTGGACTCGTCTGGGAGAGTGAGACCGTCCGCATCAATTGTGAGCCAAAGGACATTGGCCGGACGCCACAGCCGGGGGCCAGTTCCGCATTCCCCTCGATGACTTGGCACAGGCTGGACACCGCCCCCCGCTCGACGATCTTCAGTCGTGCCAGCGGAGTGGTCTGGGCGGTGATCTGCCGTGTGGCATGGCTCGTACCCTCGGCGTAGACGTTCAGTTCATTCCCGACCGCCAGCCCGTGGACACCGCCCGCATCAATCTTGATCAGATCTCTCTCCTTCCCGGTGACGCAGATCCAAGAGTCTCGCGGTGGCCGATTTCCTCCGAACAGCAAGCGGTCGCGCTCGCCTTCGCACTGCGGTGACTGTGAGACATTCCGTTGCACCAGTCTGCGGAAGACACGCTGATGCAGTTCGCGGTAGGTCGAGTTCTCGGTCGGGGTCTTCGCCAGTTCCTCGGCCAGAGCATACGTGAACGCCCCATAGTGCTGCTCGCCTTCCGAGGTCTGCTCCTTCCATTCCTTGGCCGACTCCGTGTGACTGCACGCCGCGAGCAGGACATGCCGCAGCGGCTTCACCGAGTCGTCTCCAGTGCTCCGCGTCCTCGTCACGATCACGGCGGGTGGGGGGACTGCGGGTCGCTCCGGCTGGGGCCGATAGTCGGGGGGACACTGCCGAGTCGCCACATCGATGTCACGCGTTCCCGACCCGGAATGGCAGCAGTCGAGCCAGACGGTGATGTTCTGCGAGTACTGGGCCAATTCATCGAGCAGAGCCCCGAGTTCCCAGTCCTTGATATCGAGGATCCCCGACTGACGACTGTCGTGGGGCACCAGTGTCTCATCGACTCCGGCGAGTTTGGTTCCCCGGGTGTCGATGGACTTTGAGCCGTGTCCGCTGAAGTGGAACAAGAAGGCCGGAGCTGGCTCGCCGGAGGACTGGGCTCGCTGGGCCTGTTCAATCAAGTGCTCGCGAAAGGCCTGCTTGATCGCAGCGTGCGTGGCTTGTTCGTCTACCAGAATTCGCAGTTGGTCCTGCGGAATCTCAAACCGGGTTCGCAATACGGAGGCCATCAGTTCGATGTCGTTCCGACATCCCTTGAGTGGTGGAATGAAATCCGCTTTGTACGTGTTGACACCGATCAGGAGGGCGTACAGAGGAGTGGGCATCTCAGTTGGCCTTCGCGCGAGGGGAGGGTCGGTCAGGTCGGAGGAAGTTCTTGCAGCGATTCGGGCCGGCTTTACGATCTTCTGTCCCAGCGTTCCGTCAGATGAGTGTAGCGCCCGATCGCTCCAAATGACCTGGGGTCGAAGTCCCCGCCGCGAAACAACCGGCAACGCTCCTCCAATTGGCGAATCGACGAGGCTCGCGGAGTCGTTCCCCACCCGGTCAGTCGGTCTTGCGTCGCCGATTCCGGATGGACGCGGTAACGGGTCACGACCTCGCGCGTGATCGCAAATCGGACTCCGCGAAACAGGCAACGCAGCTGGAACTCGGTATCGAGACTGGTGCGATTCATCAGCCGACTTCCGAAGTCGGCATACCCGCCCATCTCCCGAAACATCGCCGTGCGAAAGACAGCTGTGGGGTTTTCCAGGAAGTAGTCGGTCTTGGCCCACTGCGGGTAGAATGATCGGCGGTAGTCGGCCCGACGCATCCGTTCCAATTGCTTGGTCTCGGACAACACCGGGCGGATGAGTTCGTCATCGCCGAACAGTTCGACCGCGCCGCCAAAGTAATCGGCCCCGCTCCCATGCAGCATCTGCCCAGCCCGGTACAACCGGTGCGGCAGGCTGATGTCGTCCGCGTCCTGGACCGCCACCAGGTCGGTCTCCCAGTACGGAGCGACGTTGTTGAAGGACTGGAACTGTCCGATGTTCTCCTGGTTTGGGTAGACCCGAAGTTGGGGGTGGGCCGCCCATTCGTCGAGGAAGTCTGTGGTGTCCTCCCGTGAGACATCATCAATGAGGTGGATGATCGGTGTCGCCAGTTCCTGCTTCAGGAGGCCTTCCAGCGCTTCTCGGACGTAGTCCAGGTGGCCACGAAAGGGGAGTACGACATCGCACCGCACAGGGACGAGCGGAAAGCGATCATCTCGCGCGGGTTTCAGTTCCAGTGGGGAGGGTGCGGCCGTGCGAAGGAGTCCACGCAATACGCCCGAAGTATTGCGAACGGACTTGGACTTGGTGGGTTTCGCGGCTTCCAGACCCACGACAGGCTCGGGGCGGGTGACCACGTACCGGCCCTGGCGATACGCTTCGGAGATGCAGTCGGCCTCTGTTTCCCCGTGCCGATTCTCCGGTGCGCCCATGTCGACGAGAGTCGCTCGTCGAATGACCAGCGACCAGGGAATCAACGGCGGCACCTCATCCTCTCCCAGAGGTGTCTTGTCGGGAACATGGGCGACAAACAGTTCTGCGCCGGTCTCCCGCAGTGCATGGATCGAGTGGGCCAATCGCCGAGGGGTGCTGATCGCCTTCGGACTCTGCACGGCCAGGAACGGTGTTCGAAGCGAACTGGAAACCTGTGTGGCAGCACTCAAGGCGGTCACTGGCCCGTCCAAGCGATGAATCTGCACATTCCACAGAGCGGTGAGGTCGCCCCAATCGATGGGGTCGCGACCTGTTTCGATCAGGTGCAGGATGGGAACCGCGTCCGACTGACTCAGGACGCTTTTGATCGCTGCCCGCAGCTGGGGACAATCCTGATCGGCGCAGAGGATCACATCGCAAACGGGGGCATGGGCTAGGGCCACGGACGGGGGCTGGGCTTGCTTCAGAAGGGCGTTCTCTGCTCGTGCGAGCCAGAACTCCCAACGTTCCTTCGCAGTCGTGTCAGTCACACAGGCCAGCTGTTCTGTCGCTTGATGATAGACCAGTGACGGAAAGATCGGATGGTCGGTGAATGTGCTTTGACGCGTCTGCTCAATACAGATTGAGCACATGGATCGCGTCACCTCACACTGTTCCGGTGGCGTGCCGAGAATCTGCGAGAGCAACAAACACTGGGCATTTTCCGCATCGCCCGTTCCCTGAACCTGCGTCCGATAGGCGCAGTCCAACGAAGTTTGTGAGAATGATTTCTTCAATCCGACCATCTGGGGATCTCCAAACTTTCCGGTCCACAAGGCACCAACGTCCGTGCATTCGCCCCAGCGCCCTGTATCGACAAGTTTAAGTCCATTACCAAGAGGATGCGACCTCGACTATGCACTTTTTCCGAGACGTTAAAATCGGTCTGGGGCCCTGGCGAACTCCCCGGCGAAGGTCTCGTGGCCCACTCCGACCGCGGCGTTCAATACGCCTGCGACCACTGCCAACAGCTGCTCGCGAAACATGACATCATCTGCTCGATGAGTCGCAAAGGGAATTCCTGAGACGACGCACCGATGGAATCGTTCTTCGCCACGCTCAAGAATGAACGCGTCCACCACGAGCACTACCGCACCCACGCCGAGGCACGGCAAAGCCTCTTCGAATACGTCGAAGTGTTCTACAACCGCCAACGCAGCCACTCCGCGCTGGGCGACTTGTCACCCGTTCCATTCGCCGAAGCCCTGTAACCCATTTCCCGCGCCCACGAATCGTGGGGAAGTCCATCCGCTGCGCGGCCGACCCTGGGCTACGAGACGAGCCCCCGTGGGGGTCGAATACTTGGCGACCTCACAATCGCCAGACGATTGAGACGCACGCACTCAACTGACTTCGAGGCGACTCCTCATTTCCACTGCTGCGTGGAATGCTGCATACTGCCGTTTCGCGATGAGTTCCATACCGGTCGCTGACGCTTTCGGCTCGGTTCAGACGCGAATCCCTGGCATCCTTGATGGTGACCTCCTGATGACCCGACACCGCTTTCTTGGCGTTCTCGCAGCCGGGCTGCTGCTCATCTCCCCGGCCTTCGCCCAGCGGGATCTTAAAGACATTCCGTCTCCAGACCCGGAAGTCGAGCGGGCCACGTTCGTGGTGCCCGAGGGGTTCGAGGTCAATTTGTTTGCAGGCGATCCGCAGATCGCCAAGCCGATCCATATGAACTTCGATGCCCAGGGGCGGCTGTGGATTGCCAGCAGTGAGGTCTATCCGCAGATCGAACCGGGGAAACCGGCGACCGACAAGATCCTCGTGCTGGAGGACGCCGATGGGAATGGTGTGGCCGACAAGACGACGGTCTTCGCGAACGATCTGCTGATTCCGACCGGGATCGAGATCGGGGACGGCGGGGTCTACGTGGGAGCGAGTACGGAGTTGCTGCATCTGACGGACACGGACGGGGATGGCAAGTCGGACAAGAAGCGAGTCGTGCTCTCCGGCTTCGGCACCGAGGACACGCACCACATCCTGCACTCGCTCCGCTGGGGACCGGAGGGGTTGCTGTATCTGAACCAGTCGATCTATATCCATAGCCACATCGAAACGCCGTGGGGAGTGAAGCGGCTCAATGCGGGAGGTCACTGGCAATTCCGGCCCGAGACGTTGCAGTTGGAAGTATTTGATCGCGGGTTGGTGAACTCGTGGGGCCTCGACTTCAATGAGTTCGGCTCGACGTTCGCGACCGATGGAGCGGGCGGCGAAGGGATCAATTACATCGTGCCGGGGGCGTCGTACCTCACCGCGTATGGAGCCCCGCGCATCCTGCGGGGGCTCAACCCCGGCAGCCCCAAACACTGCGGCCTCGAAATCGTCGGCGGCAGCCACCTCCCTCCCGACTGGCAGGGGAGCCTGCTCACCAACGACTTCCGAGGCCATCGCGTCGTGCGGTTCGTCGTCAAGGAGCAAGGCTCCGGGTACGTCTCCATCGAACAACCCGATGTCATCAAGTCGAACCACCCCGCCTTTCGCCCGATCGATATCAAGCAAGGGCCGGACGGAGCGATCTACATCGCCGACTGGTACAACCCGATCATCCAGCACGGAGAGGTCGACTTTTACGACCCCCGCCGCGACCGCGTGCATGGCCGCATCTGGCGTATCTCGCACAAGCAGAACCCGACCGTCCCGCGCCCCCAGCTGGTCGATGCGAGCATCGCGGACCTCCTGAAGCAACTGGAGTCGAACGAGCGCTACAACCGGCACTTCGCCAAGCGCGTGCTCAAGGAGCGGGCGCTTCACGACGGGAAGAAGGACGAGATTCTCGCCGCCCTCGGAAGGTGGTGCCGTTCGCTCGACAACTCTTCGGCGCTCTATTCGCGTCACCGGATCGAGGCCCTCTGGATGTTCCAAGCCCTCGACGTTTATGAACCCGAGGTTCTCGAATGGAGCCTCCGTTCGAACGATCACAACCTGCGCGCGGCTGCCACCCGCGTCCTCGGCCACTGGATCACTCACGAGCCAAAGGCCGTGGCCTACCTAACCACGCTGGTCCAGGACCAACACCCGCGCGTGCGGCTGGAAGCGGTCCGCGTGCTGAGCCTCATCCAGACGCCACAGGCCGCCGAACTGGCGATGTCGGCCCTCGATCACGAGGTCGACGAGTGGCTCGACTACGCTCTCTGGCAGACCGCGCGCGAGCTGCAACCATACTGGCAACCGGCCCTCACTGCTGGGCAGATCAGCTTCGGCGGGCAAGCCAAGCGGGTCGCGTTCGCCCTCAAGTCGGCGGGGTCGCCCGAGGCGGTTCCGGCCCTCGTGAAGATGCTGCGCGAGCAGCAGGTGAAGGAAGCCGATCAGGCTTCGGTCTTGGACGTGATCGCCGAATTCGGTCGGCCCGAGGATCTGCAAGCGGTCCTCGATGTCGCCACCGCACGTGAAGCGGCACCGAGTGTGCAGGCCGGTAGCGTGCAGGCTCTACTCAACGCCCAACAGCGTCGCAACCTTCGCCCGAATGGATCGCTCGATGGCCTGGGGGCGTTGCTAGCCTCGGACAACGACACGGTCGCGGGCCTCGCCGCGCGGGCCATCGGCACGTGGCATGTCGACTCGCAGTGGGCGGCTCTGAAGGGCCGCCTCGCTCAGGGCGGAGCAGCCACCGATGCGTGCCTGGAGGGGGTGGCCAGCTACGGCGGCGATGAGGCGGTGATGCTCCTCACCGAGCGGGCCAGCGATGCGGCTGCGTTTCGGGCTGCCTTGTCTGGACTTCTCGCTCATCAACCACCAGTTGCCGCCTCGCGCTCGGTCCAATGGATGCAAGCCCAGGAGATCAACGCGGGCACCTACGAGCCGCAACTCGCTGGCCTGTTCACCGCCTTCCTCCAGCGGAAAGACGGAGCCGCACTGCTTGCTGCCGCTCTGAAGGATCAAACGATCCGTGTCGACGCTGCCGTCATCGGCCAACGAGCCATCGCCGCCAGCGGGCAACCGCAAGAGGCCCTCGCCGCTGCCCTTGCCGCAGCTGCCAAGATCACCACCGGCCCGCGCCAGTTGTCTCCGGAACAGATGGCTCAGGTTGTGGCCTCAGTGAAGGAACACGGCGACCCGGCTCGCGGCGAGGCGATCTTCCGCCGAGCCGAACTCAACTGCCTCAAGTGCCACTCGATCGGCGATGCGGGCGGTCTCGTCGGGCCGAACATGCTCAGCCTAGGGGCCACCGCCCAACTCGACTACATCGTCGACTCACTCCTCATTCCCGGCAAGAACATCAAAGAGGGCTACCAAACCGTCGTCGTGCAGACGACCGAAGGGAAGGTTCTCTCCGGGATCAAGCTGCGGCAAACGAATACCGATCTGATGATTCGCGATGCCGAGGACAAGGAGTTGTCGATCCCGCTGGCTCAGATCGAGGAGCAGAACAACGGGGCCTCGCTGATGCCGACGGGGCTGGCGGACCGGCTGACCGAATCGGAGTTCCGCGACCTCGTGGCGTTCCTCTCCGCGCTAGGCCGCGTTCCGGAGTTCACGATTCAGCCGGACCAGATCATCGTCCGCAAGTGGCAATCCCTCCCCGCGAGCCCGCCCGCTGCGTTCGCGATCAAGCGGACATCGATCAAGACCGCCACCCAGGATCTCCCCGAGTTCCAGTGGCAGTCGATCTACAGCGGCGTCAACGGGAAACTCCCCCTGTCCGAAGTCCCCCACATGCACACGCGGTACAACCTCAAACCGACCGACCTGGGGGCCAGCTTCCTGCGAGCGAGCCTCGAAGTGCTGCAACCGGGGAAGGCGAAACTCGTCATCGAACCGACCGCTGGCCTCAGCGTCTGGATCGACCAGACGCCGTACGACCTGGCTGCGGCTCCGACGATCGAATGGACGACTGGCGTGCAGAAGGTCACGATCGCCATTGATCGCGATGTGGTCGGGAACGCTCCGCTGTCGCTGAGAGTCGAGGCCCCCGCCGAGAAGGGTGCGATCATCAAGATCGGCGGCGGAAAATAGACCAGCGAGCGGGCGGACGTAACGGCCCTCGAGCCGGTGTGACGCGACCGAAGCGCCTGACCCCTGACGCACCCTGCATCAACTGGAAGTTCAATGAAACGTGACATGCAACTCGCGAGAAAAGTTCTCCTCAAAAATGAGGAGAGTCAGTCGGGAAGATTCGGCGGGGTGGCCCAGACATCGCTTTGGATGTCTGGGTGACGGAGGAACAAGAGGAGTAAAGAGAAGCGAGTTCTCTATTCCCTCTTGTTGTTACACAACCCAGACGCTCAAAGCAGCGTCTGGGTCACCCCGCCACCCCGCGTGTTGATCCTGAGACAAGAAACAATACCGCCTTCCCGCCGGGTACTACCTGTTGATCCACGCACTCTCAGAATTCCAGATAAATGTGGTAGCAGCCGGTTGCTTACGATAACAGCGATCAGTGAGAATCCGCCGAAATCTGCCAACATCGATGCGATGTGTTACCGAATCGATTGACACTCACGGTTATCCGCGTATACACTTCCGATAACAGAAAGGCTGGTGGTGTGATGTCGAGTGCAATTCAGTCCAAAATCACGAAGCTGCGGGAGCAGATGGAGCTACTTGAGGCCATTGATAGGGCGATCGAGATCGATCCCGAAGTGCGTGCCTTGGTGATGGAAGCCGTATCGGACGCTGACGCCAAGTCCGGGAAGAAGACGAAAGCCCCCGCACCAGGGACACACCCAGAACACTTTCAGAGTGTCGTCGCACCGGGTAGTGCGATTGAGAAGCTCCTGTCGTGGTTTAAGCGGGTAGGCAATATACCTTCGACTGTTGCCGAAATGACAGCTGGGGCTTCCATCAGTGCGGCTTCCGTAAGGCAGATCGTATACACGAAGCACAAAGACAAATTCGAACCCATGGGTAAGAGGGTGGAGACTCGTGAGTCTCTGTTCAGGGCAAGGGAAGGGGTGCAGCAATGAGAAGAGAATCAGGCCGATTCGGCGGCCTAGGCAAATATAAATGAAAACACGACGGGCGTCCTGGCAGACACAATCCCGTCGCGGTTTTCCCGAATCACCTGTGAGGTAACACTAGGAGGTTGCGAATTGTAATCTCCTAGTGCCCTCTTTCCAAGAGACATTCTCAATGGAAAGGAGGCCGCGAATGAGCGCGCCTTTCAAAATCCGCAAAGGCCGGACAATCCGCTGGATCACAGTGGATACCGTTCGGCACTGGCGGTCTGGGAAGATGATCCGTCGTCGCGACGGAAAACCTTTCCGGTTCCGAGTCTTCTGCAAGTAGCCCGCGTGAGCGGCGAAAGTTTCCAGGGTGTCGAAGTCAGTCGATGAGGTGAGGTGGAACCATCCTTGCCAACGTCCGGGAAACGCCGGGACTGCTCTAACAGTCTCAGTGCGGCGAGTCCAATCGCCCCGGAAAATAGACTCCAAATCTACTCGGCTGACTTCGATCTTATCAAAGAACAGGCACTCGCCTCAAGTGTTTCTATCCGTTCTCTTTGACTGCCGCTCTGCTCAATCGGTCCTTGATCCATGCTGAGACCTTAATCCCTGCCCTATCCGCTGCCTCCCGCCATGCGTTCTTTTCCGCAGCAGTGAGCCGGATTTGCAATACCTGATCGGCGCTCTCGCCTTCAGGTTTCGGCGGTCTCCCACGTTTCGTATCCATGAACAAACTGTAATGACATAATTCTTTCCGTCAACACCAGAATACCCGTTGACTGACTGATATGTTGTCATTACAATATGCAGGCAAGAGAAAACCCGAGGCGGGGTGGCCCAGACATCGCTTTGGATGTCTGGGTGACGGAGGCACAAGAGGAATAAGGGCCAGCGTGTTCCCTATTCCCTCTTGTTGTTGCACAACCCAGACGCTCAAAGCAGCGTCTGGGCCACTCCGCCACGCTTTGGGGTTTCGAGACCGCAGAAAACGATCGCCCCGTCGAATATGCTGTCTACGACGGGCGAGGACTCCCTTGACGTGGCAAGACCGCGTCAGCGCAACCGCAGAAGACCGGTTGAACTTTGCCAAATGCCGACTTGCCATGTATTCCCCCACGGAATACAATCACTCCTGCCTAGGGCTAATATTCCTGAAGGGAATCGGCAATGTGGTCGATGGAGTTGCATGATGGCGTCGAAAAGCGTCACAAACAGTTTGAGAAGAAGTGGCTGCATGAACTCACCAACGTCATGCGGAACCTTCAAGAACTGGTCGTGGCCTTGGAGAGCGGCGTTCGCCCAGAGCAGTTGAAAGGGTTGAGGTTCGTGCGTAGCGAACCAGTGGGAGTGTTGGCGATCGATCAAAGTGGTCCCGGCAAGCGGACCAAGATGGTGCCACTTCGATTGTACGTTTATCCCGACGAAACCGATCAGATCCTGCACATCATCGGGCTAGGAGACAAAACAACACAAACAGATGACATCAAGCAATCCACAGAGTTTGTGAAGGGTCTTTTGCGTGGGAAAGAACAGACGCCCCCGATCGGGAAGCCGTCTGGCGGATATCCACGTAAGACATGAGAACGGATGCTCACGATTGAGAGAAGCTCACATGGCCAGCCGCCAGTTCAAGAGTGTGTCGGATTTGGTTCGAACAATCAGCGATTCTGCCGCGACCGCAGAGTTGGTTGAAGAGAAGATCTCCGAGCGAGTCATCGTGTCGCAATTGATCGCGATGCGACTGAGGCGGGACTTGTCGCAAAGCGACATTGCGAAAGAGATGCATTGTACGCAAAGTCGTGTCTCGAAATTGGAGAATGGGCTCGACAAGGATCTATCGTTCGCTGACATCGAGGCCTACCTGAAAGCCCTCAAGATGCAGATGGGGGTCATGTTCTACGAGGAAGGCAATACGTTGATGGAGCGAGTGAAGATACACGCCTTCAGCCTCGTCTCCTGCCTTCAGGAGATTGCGTCATTGTCGAATGGGGACCAGACCATGGAGCGTGCCGCTGTCCACGCACATCTGGAAACCATGGTGAATATGGCCAGACTCATTGTTGAATCCGGAGCGAAGATTCCAGTGTTTCAGCAAGAAGTGCAGCGCATGGCTCAACACTCGAAGCAGGGCAAGGGGAAGAAACAACCTGAGCCATCGAGAGTCCACCTGGTCAGTGATGAGCCTCTTGTGGTTTGAGTGGTTGCTTCCATCATGCTCCTCCCTACCTCTCCCGCTTCTGGTTGTAGACCTCGAGCAGGATCTCATCGACGGCCTTGAACTTGCCTTTGGTCTTCATGACCTTCTCGACACATGTTCCGACCTCGGGCACGCTGGCCAATGGGGCGCATCAGGGCCAGACCGATTTCGGAAATCTGGGCTACGGAGGCCCGGCCCCTCCGCCCGGCAAGCCGCATCGCTACTATTGCAAGCTGTCTGCACTGGATGCGATGTTGAACCTGCCGGTCGGTGCGACCAAGGCTCAACTGCTGGCCGCGATGCCGGGGCACGTGCTGGCCGAAACGCAGTGGATGGGCACCGACCAGCGGTGAGGAGTCACGCCCCTCCCAATTCAGAGACACCGTCCCGCCAGTGAAGGTTTCCACCCATGCCGCCTGAACCCGAACACGCTCCGCCCGTCATGGCCTGCATGGAAGTCTGGGGCGGCAACCAGGCCACCGAGCGCAGCTTCTCGATGCTGGGGCTGGAGACTTGGATCTATAGCCTCCCCTATCAACAGGCGGCGGGCGGCGGGGATGTGTACTACATCTCCAGCTGCGCCACGGGGCGGATCACGCGACTACTGATCGCGGATGTCAGCGGGCATGGGGCGTCGGTGGCCGCGACCGGGGAGCGGCTGCGGGACTTGATGCGGCGGCATGTGAACCACATCGAGCAGCGGCAGTTCCTGAGCGAGATGAACCGCGAGTTTGGGGAGGTGCGGCATTCGGGCGGATTCGCGACAGCAGTGGCCGCGTCGTTTTTCTCGCCGGACGGGCGGATCGCGGTCACGAATGCGGGACATCCGCCGCCGTTGATCTACAGTGGACAAACCCAGCAGTGGGCGATTCTGGATATCCAGGAAGACAAGAATGCGACCGGCCTGTCCGACTTTCCGCTGGGGATGCTGGAGGAGATGGAGTACGGCGAGATCGGGATCGACGCCAGTCTAGGGGATCTGCTGATCTTCTACACCGACTCGCTGATCGAATCGAGAAACGCGGCGGGCGATATGCTCGGGCCGAAGGGACTGCTGAGCATCGTCACGGCCATCGACGTGTCCCGGCCGAGCGAGTTGATCCCGGAACTGCTGAGGCGAATTGCGACGATGTACCCAGACAACTTGACCGACGACGATGTCACGGTGCTGGTCGTGAGCCCGACCGGGAAGGGCACGGCGGTGCCGCTGGTCAATCGCCTGAAGGCCCCGTGGCTGTTTCTGGGAGGCTGCATGCGAGCGCTCCTCACGGGGAAGCGGTTGCCGCTGCCGGAGTTCACTTGGGCGAACTTCGGTGGTTCGCTGCTTGATGGGTGGAGCCGAGTGGGTCGGAAGCAGGCCAGTGAGAAGCGCTGAAGCGAGTGGGGCATGCGCCGCTACCTCTCCCGCTTCTGGTTGTAGACCTCGAGCAGGATCTCATCGACGGCCTTGAACTTGCCCTTGGTCTTCATGACCTTCTCGATTTGTTCGCGGGCATCGCTGGCGGAATGGCCGAGGGCGATCAGGGCTTCGAGGGCGTCGCTGACCACGCTGCTGGCCGGTTCGCTCGACTGCGGGAACTCGCGGGCGATGAGGAGTGCGAACTTGGCCATCTTGCGGCGGAGTTTGGCCACGATGCGTTCGGCCATCGCGGGGCCGATGCCGGGGAGGGCCGAGAGCGTCTTCACGTCCTGCTCTTCGATGGCGACAGCCACCTCGCTGACCGGTTTGACCATCGCGTTCAGGGCCTTCTTGACCCCGATCCCGTCGACCGAGCAAATCATGTCGAAGAAGTCTTTCTCGACATCGGACAGGAATCCAATCATCCGCGGCACCAGCCGCCCCTTCTGCGGGTTGCCGTCGAGATACTCGATCGTCCGCAGCGTAATCTCCTTGCCGATCTGCGATTGCAGCTGTCGCCGCACGAAGTCGGGGACGGCGACTTCGTGTTCGAAGGGGCCGACATCGATACCCGCATCGACTCCGTTGAGCGAGACGAGTTTGCCCGTGATCCGCGTAATCATCTGACATCCGTGTAGTGAGGGTGGGAGCGGCTTACTCCCGCCGCAGCACCAGTGTAAGGCGTGGGGGCGACACTGTCAGTAGACATCATGGCACTGACAAGAACGTTGCGTTTCACACAGATGGCTCTTGGAACGAAATGCCCGAGTAGACATCCGCCAGTGGAATCTGCACGGGCAGTGACATGAGTGCCAGCGTCGCCTCAAGGCCCTCAAACGTGACCAGCCCCCACGATCCATCGGCCAGTCGCACGAAGCGATCGATCACAGCTTCGTCCTGGGCGACCAGTATGTATTCCTTCAAGCTGGGGATCTGCTGATAGCTGCGGAACTTCACGGTTCGGTCGTACTTCTCAGTCGAGGGGGACAAGACTTCCACGATCACGACGGGATTGACAAGCGAGTTCGCGTCCTCGGGATCCATCTCCGGAGTACCGCAGAAAATCAAGAGGTCCGGATAGGTATACAGTCCGGTCCGGCTCACATGGACTCTCTGCTCCGAGGAGACTGCCTGACATGGACCGCCCTTGAGTCGGCTATGCAATTCGCCGCTTAAGTTCTCAAGAATGATGTTATGGCGCAGGCTCGCCCCAGCCATGGCGAACATCTCACCTTGGAAGAACTCGCTCTTGAACTCCGCCCGGCTTTCGATGGCCAAGTATTCGCGGGCCGTCAGTTTGGTCTTCAGTACAGCTGTCATGTGTGGTCTCCTGATGCAGTCATTCTAACACAGCTGGACTGGAAATCACGAAATCTGGGGAACGAGAGCAGTTTCTGAGAGCGTCTTCACTCAACGCCGCGAGGCGAAGCCTCCGAACGAGCCCGCAGCGTCAGCGAGCGGGGGCAGGCCCGCCACAGCTGGCTCACAGAAGTCCGTCAGAACGCCGGTTCAGTCGGCGTAGGTGCTGGGACTCAAGCCCTTGCTGACACTGCGGGTGAGTATGAACATGAAAAGATAAATCCTGACGCCGCTGTGAGTTTCACGCAGTTGGTTCGTCGAATGAGATGCCTGCATAGACATCCGCCAGAGGTATCTGGACCGGCACCGTGGTGAAGGCCAGCGTTGCCTCCAGGCCGACGAATGAGACTAAGCCCCACGAGCCATCGGACTGGCGGACGAATCGCTCGATGACCGCTTCGTCTTGAGCCACGAGTACGTACTCTTTCAAGCTGGGAATCTGTTGATAATTGCGAAACTTCGCGCCGCGATCGTACTTCTCGGTGGACGGAGAGAGGACTTCCACAATGGCGGTCGGGTTGATGATCGTGTGGGAATTCTCTGGGTCAAGTTCGAGCGGACCGCAGACGATCAACAGGTCCGGGTAGGTGTACAAGCCAGTCCGACTCACATGAATCCGCTGACTCGCTGAGAGCGAACGGTAAGAGGTGCCCTTCAGACGTGAACCAATCTCACCGGTCAAGTTCTCGCGGATGAAGTTGTGGCACGGGCTGAACCCGACCATCGCGATAATCTCACCTTGGAAGAACTCGCTCTTAAATTCTACTTGGCTGTCGATGGCCAGATACTCTTGGGTCGTCAGTTTGGTCTTGAGCACAGCTGTCATGTGTGTGATCCCCTGATGTCCAGCACTCTATCACAACCTGCCCGGCATTCGCGAAAGATGAAATCCCAACAGAAACGCCTCGCGGATCGCGAGGCGTTTGAGTGTTCGGCGTTCCAGAACTCGATCGGCTACTTGGCGTCCCACCACCAGCGGCCTTGCGGCAAGGCGGGCTTGATGGCAGTGGTCGATTCCTTTTGAAGCGACTCGTCGGAAATCACCGAGGCGACATCGGCTCGGACCCCACCAGCGACCTGCACTACGATGTCCTTGCCTTTGTAGACGCGGTGGTTGACGACCGTGTCGACTTGCTGCGGGACGTTGTAACTGGCAGTCTTGTAGGCTCCGTGGACCGCAAACGCCCCCCGGTTCCAGGACGCCTTCCCATCAAGGTCTTCCCGCTCGATGAGGGCGGCGACCAAGGCCAGATCGAAGACCGACTTGAGATCGGCAAACACCGGCTCCTGAGTCGCCAGTTCGCCGTAGTGATCGGTGAAGTTCTTCGCGAACATCTCATTCAGTGGCTCGGACTTGCCGGTCTGGACCCGCTGGCCGTTCTCCTGGAGATGTTGATTCTCGGACTTACACTGGACCGAGGATCCCGCGATTTCGAACGCGGTGCGGTCGGGGCTGTGCAGGACAGCTTCGTACTTCATTGAGAGCCACCAGCGGAGGGCTTCAATGTTGCTGGTCGCGAACTCGGGGTGCTGCTGGGTCAGTTCGAAGTAGTCGGGCACTTGCGAGCCGCCTTCGAGCTTGCCGATCCCGATCAGCTTCATCTTGTAGTCGGCTTCGAGGATCACGCGGGCGACGTGCGAGTTGGTCGGCACACCGTAGATCGTGATGTCCTGGCGTCCGAGCTTGTCACCGATCTTGTTGGCCCAAGTCCGAGCACCGCCCGCTTCCAAGGGACCTGCATTCTGCGAATCGGTCACAAACTGCTTGACCGCTTTCAACCCTTCCGGACGAGGATCAATCGAGCAGCCAAACATCTGCCGAGCCCCCGGCGAGAAGGTCCGCAACACCGTGACCATGTCATCCAGTTGCAGAGCTGGCTTGCCCGACGAGGTGCCGACCGCCACGCCATTCGCGTCGTACTTCCAGCCTTCGGCGGGACCGGCGATCACGATTTCATTCGACTCCGGATAGACGAAGACGTACTTGATCTGCGACAGACCCGCGAGCTTCTGCATCGACTCGACGACCGGTTCCCCCGCAGCCATACGGCGGCTGACTTCGGCTTCCAGGCGGGTCAGCGAGACCATGCGGAGGTCCGACTGACGGCTCATGTCTGCGTTAATGTCAGCGGTGCGGGCCTGGACGCCCAGAGCGGCCAGGCGACCAGTCTGCTCTTCCTTCGACTGGCGGTAGAGGATCCCCTTGGGGTCGACGCGAACACCGGCCTCGAACTCGCTGATCGTTCCGGTCCCGGGCTCATCGGCATCCCACGGTCCGGCGGTCTCCTGCTCGATCAACGCGATGAGCAGCGTAAAGTCGGCTCCCGTGCCTCCTCCCAACTGGGGCCGCTCGGTCGCGGCTTCTTTGCGATTGGACATCCGGCCCAGCGTCTGACGGGCGGCTGAGGATTCTCCGGCGGCCCCTTGAGCGCGAGCGATGTTCCGCAGTGCGGCATCTCGGCTCGCACCGTCCTCAATGGCCTGAGCCAGGTTGAACGCCGGAGCGAACTCGCCCGCAACGAGGTGGGCCTGAATCTGGTCGTCGACAGCTTCCGCAGCCCGCAAGTCGCTACAGGTCCAGGCGGTCGAGGCGGACACAAGACCGAGAGCAAACCAGCGGCCAAGTGACCGGACCGTGCGTTTTCCCATCATTATCTGTACTCCTGGAAGCCTGAGCGGATGAGGAATCCGCGAGGGAAGCTGGCGAGTGAATGGTGTCAGTGTGGGC
Source organism: Planctomycetota bacterium (assembly GCA_043743415.1). GTDB lineage: Bacteria > Planctomycetota > Planctomycetia > Planctomycetales > Planctomycetaceae > TH-plancto1. The sequence goes on along the minus strand of JAYTWO010000230.1, from coordinate 6,341 downwards.
AGTCAGAACCGAGATGGCAATGGCACCTCGCCGATCGCGCACATTCCCACTTCTCCTAGAATCGTCGCCCAGAGGGTATCCGTCAAGAATTTTCTGAGGAAAGGACACTCACTCGCGCGGTTTGGGGCCAGCCGTCGAAAGATTGAGTACAGCCGATACAATTCGGTCGCGCGAGCCACTGAGAACTCCCGAAGGCCGGTTGTGAGGGATGGTCCAGTCGTGAGGAGCAAGGCCCCGCACACCACCAGCGTGCGCAGGCCGGATGAAGTCGGAGCCGCCTGGAACCCGGTGTTCTGCAACACGACGTGTTCACCGAACTGACGACTCGTGGGATAGGCTTCCAGCCTGATGTTGCCAAAGGGGGCATTGGGAATCACGACTTTCTCTGTGCCGGTCTCGATCACGAAGACATGAACCGCCCGATCCACGTTGTACGCCACAAAGTGAGAGTCGGCGTATGGGCCACGTCCAGCGTTTTGGCCACGATGTCAATTTGCTGACGGACGGTCATCGCTGGATATTCCAGCAGTTGGATGGCATGGCGACTGTCGGATCAGGCACTCGTGCGTTTCAATCGCGGAAGTCGCCAGCCACCACGACGAGCTTTCCATCTTCCGCGAAAGACAAGGCTTTCGGGGAATTCAACCCCAGAGACTGAGTCGCCGCTTTTCCATTTTTGGCGTCCCTGAACACGACCGTGCGAATCTGGGACATCACACCGCGCCCGTAAGCCGACTGAATGCCAAGTCGAGGCACAGCAAGCGTCCTCGGTTCCTGGCCCCTGCCTCCACCTGACGCGATGCGGACGCGACGAAGCAAGTTCTGGCACGAATCTCATCGTGCAGTGACATCAGCCGCCGCCGCGCATAAGATCCTTCACCCCTTTCGGAGATGAATGCCATGCCTGCCGTTCCCGAACATTCTCACGATCTGATGGGATCTGTCGGTTGTCGGGCGGATCGGGCTGCGATTCTGGACAACGAGTATTTTACCGCCTTACGTCAGGGCACCATGAGTCGGGCTGCTTTCTGCGAGACACAGAAGCAGTTCTTTTTTGCGGTCGGCTATTTCTCTCGACCCATGGCAGCCCTGCTGGCCCGCATTCCGGATTCCGGGGCCAGAGCGGCACTCATTCATAATCTGGCGGATGAGCATGGCCTGGCGGATGAGGGTGAGCAGCCCGCAGCGTTCAATCCCCAACTGGCGCATGACCGGACCTTTCTGCGATTTCTGGGGACGCTGGGGGTCACGCCGCACGAGATGGGTGGAACTGGTGAGCGAACTCCGGTACGGGCGTTTAACTCGGCTCTGATGGGGGCCTGTGTCGCTGAACCGATCGAGGTCGCGTTGGGTTGTCTCGGTGTGATCGAGTACGTCTTTGCGGATGTCTCTGCGTTGATTGGCCAAGTGGTCGTGGAGCGCAACTGGGTGAGTTTCGATCAGCTGGTCCACTACAAACTGCATGCCGAAATCGACAAGCACCACGCGGCAGAGTTCTTCCAATCCACAGCTGCGGCCTGGACGGGTGGTGGAGTGGGCCGCGAGAATGTGGAGAGCGGAGTTGCCTTGGGGCTGTATCTGTTCCATCGACTGTATGTCGACCTTTGCCGGGATGTGGGAGCCGTGGGATGACCGCAGCACCGATTCCTCATCTGAGTCCGGATTTGCTGGAGTCGTCGCACGAGATGCACGCCCGGCGAAACGGGATCCGTTTCTGCCAGTTCGTATTGATCTATGTGGCCAGTGCGGCGCTGACGATCTTCGCTGCATCTCAGATGAATGCGTGGTGGCAGTGGGGGCTGCTCGCTCCGTTCTATCTGCTGTCAGCGGCCTCGTTGCACGGGATCAGTCTGTTCACACACGAAGCGGTGCATGGGACGCGACCATCTTCGGCACGGGCTTCGACCTCAAACAAGACTGGTGGATCGATACCGCTGAGATCTAATTCCCGCAACAACTGCCGTCGCCCCCTTGATCAACCCGCCTCATGCAGGAAGTTTACTCCTCCGTCGGCGAAGCGGAGCTTCGCGAATATGCGGTTCCCAGCAGGAGCTTGGGACTGAGATTCAAAATGTTACGGAGTCCCCGAATCATAGACCACCCGAAATCCTACGAAGAGGTACTGAATACCGCCGGGGGTACCAATGATTCGTTTTGCCGTACGTGAGCTCCTTGCGTCGCCTTTGAGCCAGGAGCCACCCCGCAGCACGCGAACCACTGAACCGGTGGTCACTGATGGGTCGTCCGTGGTCCCATTGCGGCTCGCGTACGCTTTATCGTCGAATACATCCTCGCACCACTCCAGGGTATTGCCAACCGTATCGCACAGACCAAACTTGTTCTTCCTATATTGACCTACAGTCGTAGACCGCTCCAGGAACGGCCCCTTGGTCGTCGCTCCGAACGGAACCCTACCGTCGACGTTGGCTTCCATCCCGTTGTTCGTGGAACCGAACCAGAACGCTGTGGTGGTTCCGGCGCGAGAGGCGTATTCCCATTCGGCTTCGGTGGGGAGGCGGTAGCTGGAGCCACGGGGAGCTGACACCACCCCATTCGCCCTAATGACGGTGGCGGATTTGATCGACTTGTCGCCGTTACGCGCGATGTTGGTGATACGGTAGTACGGCGTCAACCCGTCGGCTACGCTAAGCAGGTTGCAATACTGCACCGCGTCATACCAGCTAACCTGATCCACGGGGAACCGCGTCGTGTCGAGTCCAGATACCTTCGCCTTCCTGTGTCCAGTGGCCGAATAAGAAGACGGATTCCACTGGTTTAGCTTCTGGTACTCACCCTGTGTCACCTCGTACGTCCCCATGTAAAACGGACGAGTGATTCGCACTGAGTGTTGCGGCTGCTCGTTGGTCATGTCTTCGGGTTTGCTGTATTGGTCAGCCTTGAGATACTCCGCCACATCCGTGGGGCTTGACCCCATCAAGAACGTCCCAGCGGGGATCGGTTCGAACGTCATTCCGGTTGATTTCGAAGTGTGCCGCGTGATTAGAGACTCGTCGGGCGCGGTCGGGGGAATCAGCGGAGCAATGGTCTCCACAACCGGCGGCGACTGCTCCAATTGCACTGGCAGGCGTTTCTTCTCCTTCATCAGATCATCCAGCAATCGCTGCTTTACCGATCCTCCGTCCTCGTCTTGTGGGTCTACGATACGCTCCGCCGAAGGGGCCTTGGAGGGAGTCCGCAAGCTGATGTAAGACACTAAACTTATTGTTCCGACGATAAGAAATGCTAACATCCCTTGGAGGAACAACCCGCGATAGAAAGTTGCTTTGCTGCTCTGCGATTGTGCAAGGGCGACTGCCCAAGAGAAAGAGGACATCACCCCGGAAACGACCAGCGACGAGCCTTGCCTAGTTGATTGCCGAATCCGATCAATCAGGGGTTTTGCTCCACGATAAGCGCGACCAACGAGAATACCAACCTGCCTCACCCACAATTGACGAGGTATTGCTGGGGCTGCTGAAGCGGTAAGCGGCGAGGAGGCCACAACGGCCGTCCAGGGGAAAGCTGGTGTCGCAGTCGCAGCTGTTGCCGGCGCGGGTGTTGGTGTCCTGACGGCGGGCTGCAACATCCACGGCAGAAGCGGCGTGAATGTCGCGGCTGGGCTGACAATGACCGGTGCCGTCGATGGCGACGCGGGTGAACTGCTGCGGAGAGACTTCCACTTGACCTTGAACTGCTCTTCCACTTCCTTTACTTGTTGCGGAGTGAGGGGCAGGACACCGGCGGCGTCAAAGAGATCAGGCAAGAGCGGTGTCTGGCGGGGCGGGGCCAGAGCGGCCAGAATCAAGTGGCCGACCAAGGCGTGAACGTCCGGGTCAGGCAGTTTCCATAACTCTTTGAAGACGGGCGATTCGCCAGGTTCTTTGAAATCAGTCGCAGTAAATAGCAAGTTATCGGCGTTTTCATAACGCGACCAAAGCGTCCGATCGCCAGTCGCGGCCAACGACCGAATCGCCGTGAAAATCACCAAGTGCGAGAAGCGGTCGATGTCGGCATGGAACGGATCATCTCCACGGAGTGGGTGTTGGAAGTTCGGGTGGCCAAGTTCATTGGCTTTATGTCCTGCGAGGGCTGGCACAAACATGCCGTCGTAGTCGATCAGTTTCAGGCTCACGCCGCCGTTCGCATGCGGCACCAACAGGACATTACCGTGCTGGAGGTCGCCGTGGGCCATGCCAGCCTTGGTCAAATCTCGGGCCAAGCTCAACCACTTCTCGGCGAGAGTGTTCAGGATATTCGGTTTGTCGAGATACTTGAACAGGAATTCGTTGAGGGAATCTCCCTCGACCCACCGCATCTTGAGGACATGAACCCAAGCCGTGCCGCTGACTCGCATTCCTCGATCGAGGTAGTCAAACTCGACCATGCAGGATAATTTCGATTTTTGCAAGAAGTCACCTATCGCCGAATAGCGCTGGCAGATGTCCTTGGCTTCACGCGTGAAACATTTAACGGCCCACTTGTCCGACCCTGAGATGATCTGGTACACGTCGGCGAAATTCCCCGTGAACGCGCGGGGGATCGGTTGATTGGGCCGGTTTAGCGGTCGTCCGCCCTTCAACACGGGATCGTGAAAGCAGTTTTGGGGATTTTGGATGAGGCGTTGATAATCTTCGGAGTTCGGGAGGCTCATTGTCCAGTCCTCAGATCAGGCCAGATGGATCGCTGCCAAAGTGATATCGTCGTTGCGTAACTCCTGCGCATTCCAGAGGGACTCGATCCAGGGGCCAAAGTTCGCGGGTTCGCTGAGTACTTGTTCGATCACTTCCCAAGGGCGTTCTCCGGCTTCAGCGCGTTGCATGCACCATTTCGCTAGGGCGTCGGTCATCATCCACAACTGATCGCTGCGTTGCCACTCCCCCGCAGTCTCCAGGGCTATCTCGCCAATCCGTGGACCGGTTGAGCGCGAGCCCACAAGGAACGGAGTCGTATCGAATTCCTCTGCCCGTTCAAGGGGAAACGTGCGGAGAAAACCTGATCCGGCGCGCACATGAAACAAGCAACTGTCGCCGACAGCCACGGCGTGCCACTGGCCTCTGTCGCGGTCAAGGTCGGTGACACGAATGCCGAGCAGCGTGGCAAATGCACCGGCTTTGAATTTGGTTTCGGCATACCAAGGCAAGGGTTTCCCACTAACCGTTTGAATCCATTGTTGTTGTAGCGGCGGTAGCCAGTCGGCAAAGGAGGCCGTTCCGTCGACGGGCAAATCGACGAAAGCTTGCACGAGCAATTGAGCCCAATGTTGCGAGAAGGAACTCTCAGTCGCGCCATCCGCGATGGCAAAAATCCCTGCGATTGGGGATGGGGCAACTGCCGGTGCGAAGGCATCCTCATACTCATCGGGCGTGTTGCCGTCCTTGGGGAGCCACAAGACTTGATATTTCATGGGATGGGTGGCCGGATCAGCGGACGTTCTTGTCGACACGTGTGCCGATGTCCAAGAACTGGACGACGGAAACGAGATCGGCGTTAAAGACAAAACCGCGCGAGGCTTCGCTGACCGGATATCCTTTTTCGCGGGCGGTCGGCAGAGCACCTGGCGGCAATTGGCTCGACATGCGAAACAACAGGCGGGCAAAGTTGTCCGGCAGGCCAGCTTCGCTGTCTGGAAACTGGATGCGCTGCCCGCCAGCGGATGAAACGTGCAAGTTGAACAGCAGCACGTTGCCATCGGAAGTGGCCAGTGTCCGCAAGTTTGCGGCCAGCGGCTCTGGGTCGCCATCGCCGGACTCACCATCCGTGATGTTGATGATCAGTGGTGGGAAGCCGTCCGGGAACTGATTGATGAACTCGCTCACGGTCTGGCCCGCTAAGTCTAAAGCCTGACACATGGGAGTCCCCCCGTCGGCTGTGGGTTCAAACCACACGGGAAAAGCAGTCTCTTCGTCGACCAGCCCGCCCGCGCCATCACTGACTTTCTTAATGCGTCGTTCGACACGCAAGGGGTTTTCGGCGATCTCGCTGACCGGGACGAGCAAACGGCCCGTCAGCGCGCCCCCACAGGCCGCACCGACCTGGGCACCGTATCCAATCACGCCGACGTGAAAATAATTGCGAATCCCCTCGTTTTTAGAGCAGCGGATGGTAATGGTGTTCAACAACCGATTGATCGCATCCGCGACGACATCGGCTTTCCTGCTCCCGTCGCCTCCCTCAATCGCCTCGCTCATGGAACCAGAACGATCGATCAGGAACAGAAAGCAGGTCGGATTTTTGCGGCTAATCTCTGCGGTGTAGGGCATCGTTATTCTCCGAATGAGGGGATGTGTGTTCGACCAGCGGGTGGCCCCGGTTGATTCGCTTTGGAATCTACCGGGGCGGCG
>JAYTWO010000229.1:0-4871 GCA_043743415.1 Planctomycetota bacterium | reverse complement strand
TCCAGTGTGGCCGGAGTCACCGCACCCCAGCGCTTGACCAGCCGGTCATGCGAGATCGACCGCACCGCTTCGCACATGATGAAGCTCTTGGTCTTTGTGCCCCCCTCGGGAGGTTGCAGCGCGACATGCCACGGGATGGCTTTGTCCTTGCTGGTTATCGGCAAGATGACCAGCAGATCGGCGGGACTCTTGTTGAACCCGTTCGCGGAAACGACCAACACCGGACGTTTACCCGCCTGTTCCCGTCCCCGTGTCGGGTCGAGATCGACCAACCAGACTTCGCCCCGTAGGGCGAGCGGCAACTCGTAATTGACCCGTGGGATAGGCTTCCAGCCTGTCGTTTCACTTAATAATGATAGGCTGGAAGCCAATCCCACGGTATTGTTTCATCCGCCGATCGCCGTAAGGGAGTGGTCATCGTGATTCCTTTCCGAGTCCGTCCTTGAGCGTCACATCCCACGCCTTGCGTTCCGCCTGTTCGGTATCCCACGCCTTCTTGTTGCCCCGCAGTGCCCCATACGCCTGCGCTGCGTGTTCCAGAAATCGCTCCCGACGTAGTGCTTCAATCGCTTGTTCCAGGACCGTGGGCATCGACTCCCCCAACTCTTCCGAGAGAGCTTTCAGCTTGCGGTGGCTCTCCGGATTGATACGAACGGTGGCAGACATGCTTTCACTCCGTCACTCCGTGGGGGAATCTTGTCGTGACGGTCCAATGAGATCACTTCAGTATACATGGGCGTATGCGTTGTGCCATACGCGATCCGAATTGAGGTCGGGTCGGTCACCCTCAACATTCCATCAATCTTCTTGCATGTGACAACGGTAGATGTCACAATTGTCGGATGATCGCTCTGCTCTGGGCTGAGGGCTGGCGCATCGCCCACTGTGGGGAGTGTCGACTTTCGCTCCGCGAAAGGATGTTCTTTCGCGGAGCGAAAGACGACACTCGTCGAGGCCTCGATCTTTCGGGAACCACGCATGACTGATTGCCAACGAATTGCATTGTGGTGCTGCTGGGTCTGCCTGCCCGCTGTGTGTCAGGCGGCTGTGTTTCCTGGCCTGGGGCCGAAGGGGACGTTGCAGAGCGTGCAGGTCGAGGCGGCAGGGTTGCCGCAGCTCGTCGGGCGGAATGCTCGCAAGCAACTGGTCGTGACGGGAGTCTACTCCAGTGGGCAGCGACATGATCTGACGCACGAGGTCCAGTACGCGGTCGACAAGCCGAATCTGGTGTCGGTCAACGCCGAGGGGTTTGTGACCCCACTGGCAGACGGGGCGGTGAACATCACCGTTAAGGAACCGGGCGGCCAGACGGCGACGCTGGCCCTCACGGCTCTGCGCTGTGCCGAGGAGTTGCCGGTCAACTTCGAGAACGAGATCGTCCCGATCTTCACCAAGCTCGGTTGCAATACCGGCGGCTGCCACGGCAAGTCGGGTGGGCAGAACGGGTTTCAGTTGTCGCTGCTGGGATTCTACCCGAAAGAGGATTACGAATTCCTGGTCTACGAGGATCGCGGCCGCCGCGTCTTCCCCGCCGATCCCGAGTACAGCTTGCTCCTCCAGAAGCCCGCCAACATTCTGCCGCATGGCGGGGGCAAGCGGCTCTCGCCCGGCTCGTATGAATGGGACTTGATCGCCCGCTGGATTCGGCAGGGCACTCCCTACGGCAGCGAGACTGACCCGACGATCGTCAAGATCGATGTCATCCCGCCGGTCCGCGAGATGAACTTCCAGTCGAAGCAACAGCTGTCGGTGATCGCCCATTACAGCGACCAGTCGACCCGCGATGTGACGCGGCTGGCCTCGTTCGAGGCGAACCATGCGAACATGGCGATCAGCAACTCGACCGGGCGGATCACCGTCGAGGATGTCCCCGGCGAGGTGGCCATCATGGTCCGGTTCTCGGGGACAGTCGGGGTCTTCCGGGCGGTGATTCCGCAGGGCAGCCCCGTCCCGACCACGCCGCCCGAGAAGAACTTCATCGACAAGCTGGCGTTTGGGAAGCTCAAGCAGCTCGGCATCCCGCTGTCTCCGCTGTGTGATGACGCCACATATTTGCGGCGGGTGTCGATCGACATCACGGGGCGGTTCCCGTCGGTGGGCGAGGTCGAGCAGTTCCTGGCCGATCAGAACCCGAACAAGCGGGATGCGCTGGTGGATCGCCTCGTCGAGTCACCGGGGTATGCCGACTACTTTGCCAATAAGTGGTCGTCGGTGCTGCGGAACAAACGCCGCAACGGGACCGACACGCCGTATACCTTCCGGTTCCATGCCTGGATCCGCAAGGCCCTCCGCGAGAACATGCCGTACGACCAGTTCGTCCGCAGCGTGCTGACCGCGACCGGCGAACCCGAGTCGCATCCGCCCGTCGCCTGGTTCCGCGAGGTGAGTACCTCGACCCAGCAGATGGAGGACACGGCCCAGTTGTTTCTCGGGATGCGGCTGGCTTGTGCCAAGTGCCACCACCACCCGTTCGAGCGCTGGAGCCAGCAGGACTACTACGGATTCGAGGCGTTTTACTCGCAAGTGGCCCTCAAGAGCAGCAAGTACAACACCCAGCCGAACATGCCGGACATGGTCTCGCTGAAGGGGAACGTCCCCTCGTCTCGCAATCCGCGAACGGGCATGGACGTGAAGCCGATGGGGCTGGGCGGGGTGCCGCTGGAGATTGCCGCCTATGAGGACGCGCGGCAGTCGCTCGTCGACTGGATGGCCGCTCCGGAGAACCCGTTCTTCGCCAAGGCTCTCGTGAACCGGTACTTCAAGCACTTCCTCGGTCGCGGGATCGTCGATCCCGAGGACGATCTGCGCGTCACCAATCCGCCCTCGAACCCTGAATTGCTTGATGCACTGGCCAAGCACTTCCTCGACCACCGGTTCGACCTCAAGGATATCGTTCGCACGATCTGCAAGTCGAACATCTATCAACTCACTTCCGAGGCCACTGAGCTGAACCTCAGCGACCGCCAGAACTTCTCCAGCTTCTACCCGCGTCGGCTCTCTGCCGAGGTGCTGTTCGACGCGGTCGATTCGCTGGCCGAAACGCCCTCGAACTTCGGCACGATTCCACCGGGGACGACCGCGATTCAACTGCCGGACAACGGGTTCAACAACTACTTCCTGCAAGTCTTCGGCAAGCCCGAGGCGGAGAGTGCCTGCGAGTGCGAGCGGTCGCCGGAAGCGAACCTGTCGCAGTCGCTGCACCTGCTCAACTCGAACGACATCGCCGGTCGGTTGCAAAGTGGGAATGGCCGAGCCGCCCGGTTGGCGAACGACAAGGACCGCACCGATGAGGCCAAGATTCGGGAACTGTACTTGGCGGCGTTGGGTCGTCCGCCGACCGACAAGGAGCGGGACTTCATCCTCAAGGAGCTGACGCTGTATACGAACAAGCAGCAAGGCTGGGAGGACGTGATGTGGGCCCTGATCAACGCCAAGGAATTCCAGTTCGTGCGGTGAAGTGAAGTAGGACGGGCAATCCTGCCCGTCCCCGATCGACTCACAACTCCGTTCGAATCCGGAAGAGGCGGGAACACTAATCTTCGCTAATCATGCCTGGATTAGTGTTGATTAGCGAAGATTAGTGTTCCAGACCTCTTCTATGAACACCGAGTCTGAAGCGGTTCGTGTTCAACGCGTGTGGGTGACTCGCGATCGCTGCGAGTCGAATGGGACGGGCAGGATTGCCCATCCTACAGGAGACTTTCATGACGGTTTGGTTGAAGCTCTGTCTGCTCACAGCTCTACTGCCGAGCATTGCCTGTGCCCAGTACCCGGCGGCGCGACTCGACACAGTCTTCCCCTCGGGTGGTCTCCCCGGCACGACTGTCGAGATCGTCATCTCGGGGACCGACCTCGACGATGTGGACCAACTGCTCTTCTCCCAAGACGGCTTCAAGGTCGACCGCAAGCTGGCCGAAGTCACCCCCTTCGACGAAGGCCCGCAGCCGATCCTGAACACGTTTCTAGTGACGATCCCCGGTATCCCGGCGGGCAATTACGAGGTGCGGTGCCAGGGGAAATACGGACTGTCGAACCCGCGCACGTTTGTGGTGGGGGCATTCCCCGAGGTCGTCGAGACTGAGCCGAACGGCGGCAACCTGCTCCCCGTCTGGACCGAGATCACCAAGCCTGACCCCGCCAAGCCCGACGCGATGCTGAAGGTCAAGGTCAACCCGGCGGTGGAGGTGCTCGCCCTCCCGGCCACGGTCAACGGCCAACTCACCGCTGGCCCCGATGTCGACTGGTATCGCTTCACCGGACAGGGCGGCCAGCGCATTCTCGCGGAGGGGTACGCGCGGCGGATCGACTCGCGAGCCGATTTGGTGCTGACACTGTTTCATGAGAACGGCACGATCCTGGCCGAGAACCGCGCCTTCCAGGCCGGCGACCCGCTGCTGGATGTCACGCTGCCGGGGAACGGGTTGTACTTCTTGAAAGTGCATGACTCGCAGTACCAGCAGGGGCCGGGGTATCACTACCGTGTGGCTATCGGGCTGCTGCCGCATCTTGACTTTGTCTTCCCGCCCGCCGGGTTGCCGGGATCGAACGAGGAGTACACCGTGTATGGTCGAAACCTGCCGGGTGGGCAGGCCAGCGGGTTGGCCCTTGAAGGGCGACCGCTCGACATGCTTAAAGTCCGCATCCCGGTCCCCGGTGACATCGCCGATAAGCTGCAGTTCACCACCCGCCTCGACCCGCAGCAGGGCGGCATCGACGGGATTGAGTACCGCGTGACCAGCGGCAACATGATCTCAAATCCCGTCATGGTGACGGGGGCCACAGCTCCGGTCGTGCTCGACACTGGCGACAACAACAAGCCCGCCACGCCGCAAAAGCTGACGCTCCCGTGCGAGGTGATGGGGCAGTTCTAC
>JAYTWO010000228.1:0-1680 GCA_043743415.1 Planctomycetota bacterium | reverse complement strand
CGAAGTGGGCACTCGCCGGACCAGGGTCGAGAAAAGTCAAACAACTCCTGGAAAACCTCGTGGCAATGAGTATGTAAATGTGCAAAAGTCGAGGTAGCTACCTTCGCCAGAAGGTGGGCGAATGTTCTCGGCGTGCTCGATCAGGAGCGGCGTTACGAGGGCTGCCTCAGTCGTTCGAACACTGGTTCAGACTCCCCACGTTCTGGCGAACGTAGCTACGTGCTGACGTGGTACAGCATCCAGTAGATGATAACGCCTGTCACCGACACGTACAGCCAAATCGGGAACGTCACCTTGGCCCAGCGGCGATGGCTCGCCCACTGTTCCTTCAGGCCCCTCCAAATCGTCATCAACGCCAGCACTGGCACAGCTGTGGCCAAAATGACGTGGGTGATGAGGATCGTGTAGTACACCTTACTGAGGGCCGGGGTGCCGAGGAACTTCTTCCCATGCTCGCCGGTGTATTGGTGCAGGGCGAAGTGGTAGGTCAGGTAGCAACCGAGGAAGGCGATCGACACGGCGAACGCGAACAGCATCAGCCGTTTGTGGAGGCTGATGTTCTTGGCCTTGATGGCCACGAACCCGGTGAGCAGCAGCATGGTCGCGAGGGCGTTGAGGGCGGCGTTGGTACGGGGAAGCCGTTTGGCCCACGCGGGGAGTTTCGCCAGCGGGTCGGCTTGCGGGGGGGCGAGGTCGGCGGGTCCGGACGGAGTCACGGCGACCAATCCTCCGGGCAGTAGAGTCCCGGCCAGGGCAGGCTTGTGCCGCTTGGGGGTCTCGATCTTCCCTTCCAGCACCCGCTCGAGGGTCACCAGATCTTGATCGTTCATGCTCTCATAGCGACCGAGAATTTGGCCTGTCTCGTCGACATGAATGAGGTGCATGCTGTGGGCGAACTCCATCCCCGACAGGCGGTCGGTCCCAAAGTTCTCCCAAGCTGCCACCTTGAATCCATGACGCACCAACTCGGTGATCGGCTTCTCGTCCCCGGTCAGAAATAGCCACTCCTGTGGTTCCGCTCCGAAGATCTTGGCGAACTCCCGGATCTTGTCGAGCGAGTCGTGGTGCGGGTCGATGGTGATCGTCACGAACCGGACGGGATTCGGTTTCTCTGGATCGGCATTGAGGCTTTTGAGGAGCGTGCGAATCTTCGCGCACATCATCGGACATTGCGTGATGCACCGGGTGAAGATGAAGCTGGCCACCCACGGGCGCCCCTTCAGATCAGCCAGCGTGACCGGGCTGCCCGTCTGGTCGATCAGCGAAAAATCGTCGACATGCTCGGGATCCCAGACCTTCCGCTCGTCCTGGCTGTACGAAAAAGTCGGCGTCATCTCCGGCACTTCGCCCGCATAGGCTCCAGTGGCCGGGGGCGAAGTTTCTGCCGTCGCGGGGTCATTCGGAGCCTGAGCCCAGAGCGGAGCAGCCACTCCCCACACCAGCGCCCAGACGCACACACTCCACATCCGCATGACCAGCATCCCGCGAGAACCCGTTCGAACGGCATCCATTGTGTGGGATCGGTCGGGTTTCGGCATCCAATACGAGTGGGGTTCTCGCCAGCGGGAAGCGATTCGGGTCTGTGTGTGGAATACCTGCCGAAGTCCCTGATTCACACCCGTGTGTTGTCTCGTGTGTGCATCAGAAAAGTAGGCAGCCATTGCATTCGGCGCGAAATGA
>JAYTWO010000227.1:0-4945 GCA_043743415.1 Planctomycetota bacterium | reverse complement strand
CTCGTCGCGCTCAGCGGGCGGCAGCAGCGTCCGCTCGTGCTTGGGATGGCCCGGCTGGCCGCCGCGTTGGCGTCCCGATTTCGGCTTTGCGGGTCGCGGCTTGTCATGCGGATGCTGCGTCGAGGGCGGCAGCGAACAGTTCTGCGGCGTCCGCTTCAGCACCGCCACCTGTGCCTCCAGCTCCGCCACCCTCGCCGTCAGAGTCTCCACGCGAGCCGTCCAGCGCTGGTCGCGCGCCTCCAGCTCCGCCAGCAACGCACGGATGATCCCCTGCGCATCCGGCGTCCGGCGTCCGATGACTTCGTCCGTGATCTGCTCCAGCAACATGCCAGAGATGTCGTCGAAAATGCGATTCCCGGAAAGCCCAGTTTCACCCGATTACCCACCGGGGGAGGAATGGTTACCCGCCGCCAAGCCGCCGCCCTGGCGAAACTGCCGCCCCGCCGCCTGAGCTTCAAACGCACCTGGACCACGTTTCGCACGTTCCTACTCTCGTCGATGACCAGCGACCCGGCCCACTGCCGCCTCGCCCTGCACCACGCCCAACGCGACAAACTCCCGAACCGCGAAGGCCGCCACTACGAGCGCGAGGTCTACCAGAAACGCCCCAAATCCACCCACTTCAAAACCCGAAAACCCCCTCGCGATCCCCCACAGGCAAAGGTAAAGTAAGTGCCATTGGGCGTCAGCCGCCGGTGCCGCTCACAGGCTGATACCGGTGCGTGGGTCACGTACACCAGATCAAGCGACTCAACGAATCATCGTGTTCACAGCACTGGGGCGAAGCTCCTGCTGAGCCGCGAGCCAGGGGACACGTCGCATCGAGTGAGCGGGTCGACAGGAGTCTCGCCCTCCCGAGGGTGGTAACCCCCAAATCAAGCCGTGACCGTGTACTCGTCGGGTGACGGAACCAGCCTCCGATGCGAGAACGAGGGCGGATGAATCTCGATGTCCGCCGTGAGCTCAGCCCCCGATGCAGCCCGGTTACTCAGACCAGTGCCGAACTGTTTGGCTGCCTCCCTCGCTACGCTCGGTCCTCGCTCACGCATCGGGTTACTGAATCCGTGTACCGCCCACGGGCGAGTGGCATCGCGCCCCGGCCTCTGGATAGAATCCCGGCGAATGCTCCGGACCGCGTCACTCGAGTCTTCTCGTTCATTCTCGGTTCTGCCCCGTCCTGCCTGGACTCCCCTCCCCCGGAACAGCTGCATGTTTAACCGCCAGACCGGTGCCTTCGCCCGCGCGAAGCCCAGGCCACCGCTTGTGGTCTGGCTGTGGGCCGGGCTGTGGATACTTCTGTCCGCAGCACACACCGCCACCGCCGCAGACAGTCCGGCACGGATCGAATCGGTGCGGGCCGGGTTTCGTGGAGTGGTCGAGGTGGGACGCTGGAGCCCGATTTCCATTCGCGTCACCGGAACCCCCGGCACCGAAGTCACGCCCCGCGTGACAGCTGCGGACTCGGAAGGCCGTCCCGTTCGCCAATCGGGGACGCCTGTGGTGTTGAGTGGACCCTCGACCGAGCTGTCGCTGGTCTATCAGCACGGCCCGCTGGAGAGCCCGGTCGTGGTGGAACTGCTGCGCGGGAAGGACGTCCTCGACACGCACACTCTCCGTCACCGAGCGAACGGCGGCGGGTTGCAGACGGTGATTCAGCAGACCGATTTCGTCGTGTGCCTGGGCGATCCAGTCTTGGGTTTCGAGCGCGCCGCTCAAATTGCCACTGAGATTCGCCAGTCGCGGCCCGACCGGGTCGCCCCACTGCTGGTGCAGCACTATTCCCCCGCACAACTGACCGAGCTTCCGCTGGACCCGCGCGGTTGGGAGGCGATCGATGTGTGCGTGATCTCGTCGCAGTGCGTGGTCCCCGAGTCGCTCGGTGTCCCGCTCCAGGCGTGGGTTCGCCGGGGCGGTCGACTGGTGCTGATCGGTGGAGAGGGCGTGCTGTCGGCGGGCTCGCCCGGATTGGCGGGCTGGTTGCCTGTCACGCGGGACGGCGAGACAACACACCGCGATATCACGGACCTGAATGCCGCGATTCCGGGGAGTGCCACTCTCCGTCTGCGTGAGGGAAGCCAGCGCACGGTGCGTTGGACGACGGAGGCGGGGAGGATTCTGGCCCGCAGTCTAGATGGCCCGCTGGTCATTCGGACGGGTGTGTCGCTGGGCACCGTGACTGCGATCGCGATGGATATCAACGATCTGCCGTTCGCGCGAGTCACGGACGAGCGCCAGGCACTGGTCTGGGAATCGCTCCCGGACCTCTGTCGCTGGCTCGCCGGAATGCCGCTGATTCCGAAGCTGATGGAAGGCTCGCAGCGCCCTCAATCGGACCTGAACCCGACGGGAGTGTCGGACCTGCAAACGCAACTCGTCAACACGATGGATCGATTCCCCGAGGTACTGCGGCCCAGCTATTGGATGGTTCTTGGATCGTCGCTGCTGTTCCTGGTGATCGTGGGTCCGCTGGACTATTTGGTGGTTCACCGTCTGTTCCAGCGGCCCCACTGGACCTGGGTCACGCTGCCCCTCTGGATCGTCCTTGGCGGAGTGGTCGGCCTCTCGGCTGCCTCTCGCACGGGAGGCACTCGCGAACTCACCCGGCAGCTCGATCTGGTCACCTGGGACGCTGTGCAGGGAGAAGCCCGGCTCAACAGTTGGCTGACGATCTACAGCCCGGAGCATCATCGTTATGAGGTCGCCTGTACTCCGGGCACGATGAATCCGGCCTCTCCGGCAGACACGCATCTGCGCTGGGCGGGACGCCCCGAGGCCGGGTTCCGGGGGCTGTACCGCCCGACGGAACTCAGCGGGGGGGCCGCTGTGGAGATGGCCGAGGGGGGACGGGCAATTCGCGCCCTTCCGATTCGGCATGGAGCCAGCGTCGTCCTCGAGTCCCAGTCGCACTGGAAGCAGACGCTCCCCGTGACAGCCGATCTGTTCGATCTGGGAGGTGGCCATCTGAAGGGCACGTTCTCGCACCAGTTCGACGGAGAGCTAGTCGACTGGGTGCTGGTCTATGGCAGCTTTGCGTATCTTCCCCAGCGGAACGATGCGGGGGTGAAGAGTCCCTTGCGGGCCGGAGAGACATTGCGGGCGGAGCAGATTCCCTCGCGGCTCGCCGTCGAATATCTGGTTCGCATGAGTCCCCGAGCCTCCCTACGAAAAGACGGCAAGACCGTGGATTACTCCGAGACTCGTGAAGCCTACGATCCTCTGCGTCGGGACTTGTTCCACTTGCTGCAGATCACTTCATTTTATCACCTGTCGGGCGGGCAGTCCTACACCGGGCTGACGAATACGACGCTGCAGAACGAGGATCTGTCCCGGCTGGTGGACGCCAATCGGGCAGTGTTCTTTGGACGCTTTCGGAACACGGCGTATGCCGATTTCGAGATCCCGGTGGACGAAACGGGGGGAACTGCGGAACCACTCGCCGCCCAGTACCGCCTGGATGGCCAGCCAGTCACGCCCCGCTATCGCGAGTGCTTCGTCCGCTGGGTGCTGCCGGTGAAGCAGGTCGTGGAATCGTCCCCCAGCCCGTGACCTGCGCCCTGTATCCCCCCGTTCCCCTTCATTGTCATCTCCCGCATTTTCTGTGAGCCTGCCCCGTGATCGAGACCAAGAAACTCACCAAGCGTTACGGCGATCTAATCGCGGCGAACGAGATCACGATCAGCCTCAAAGAGGGGGACGTGTTCGGCTTCATCGGCCCCAACGGATCGGGCAAGACGACCACCATGCGGATGATCGCCACGCTGCTCAACCCCGATTACGGCGAGTGCTACGTCTGCGGCAAGTCGATCTACACCGACCCGCAGGAGATCCGCCGTCTGGTCGGGTACATGCCCGACCGGTTCGGGGTCTACGACGACATGACGATCATCGAGTACCTCGAATTCTTCGCAGCCACCTACCGCATCAACGGCCCGGCTCGCCGCAAAGTCTGCGAAGAGAAGCTCGAACTGGTCGACATGGCCTTCAAACGCGACGCGATGGTCAACCAGCTCTCGCTCGGCCAGACCCAGCGCGTGGGCCTCGCGCGAACTCTGCTGCACGACCCCCAGGTGCTGCTCCTCGACGAACCCGCCGGCGGCCTCGACCCCCGCGCCCGCATCGAAATGCGACAATTGCTCAAACGCCTCGGCGACATGAAGAAGACCGTCATCGTGTCGAGCCACATCCTCCCTGAACTAGCCGATGTCTGCACCCGCGTGGGCATGATCGAAAAGGGGATCATGCTGGTCGACGATTACGTGGCCGACGTGATGAAGAAGTCCCGCCAGGCGATCATCCTGCAAATCGAAGTCACCGCCGACCACGAGAAAGCCGCCGCCCTGCTGCAACAACTCGACGATGTCGCCAAAGTCGAGATGGTCGGCAAACGGATCGATGTCACCCTCAAGAAGGGCGTCGAAGACTACAGCTCCATCCCCTCGGCGATCATCGAACGCGGGTTCAAACTCAAACTCTTCCGCGAAGAGGAGCTCAACCTAGAGACCGCCTTCATGATGCTGACGAAGGGGAAGCAGCAGTAGGCAGTTTTCAGTGGTCAGTCATCCGTGGTCAGTGGCGTCCCTCGGTCGGGTGGCACGCCCTGAGTCTTCGCTCGGGCGTGGCGAGCGGGCATTCGAGCGTCACCCACGCACTCCCCAAAGCGTCAGGGACGTGCCACTCGTCCCGTGAACGATACCAGAATCGCGTGTGAAATCCTTGGAGCGAGCGGCAGACGTCAGTCTGTCGTGAATCGGCGTTCGCCCCCACGCTCGACGTTCGAATCAAGAGTGACGCATTATCGTTATGCGTGAGCAGTTCTGCGGGTCTCGCGAATTCACGGTAGACTGACCGGCCTGTTGTTTTTCTGGCGGGGTTGTTGATCGTTTGTAGTTTTCCCCCAACCCCGGCGCGTGAGGGGGCCGGGGGGGTGGGGGTGGGTTTGTTTTTT
>JAYTWO010000226.1:0-12345 GCA_043743415.1 Planctomycetota bacterium | reverse complement strand
CCCGTCCTCTCCGGCGGTCCGCGCGGCAAACACAAGATTCAAGGCATCGGTGCCGGGTTCATCCCCGACATCCTCGACATGAGCCTCGTCGACGAAGTCCTGCAAATCACCGACGAAGAGGCCCTCGCCATGGCCCCCCGCCTCGCACAAGAGGAAGGCATCCTGGCCGGCATCAGCTGCGGTGCCGCGATGGCAGCGGCGCTCAAAGTCGCGGCCCGCCCGGAGAACGCCGGGAAGACGATCGTAGTGATCCTGCCAGATTCGGGCGAACGGTATCTGTCGACGCCGATGTTCGAGTTCGCGCGCGGGTAGAGCAAAGCGTTGTCATCGCGAACGCCCTGGGGTTGCAACCCCAGGGCTTTTGGACCAGAACGTGTTCCAGAAATGATTGGACTGAGATGTACGCACGATTGACCACTCTGCTGCTGTTGCTGGCTGTTCTGGGTGACATCACGACCACTTACGCCGAAGACCCCGCGCCGCCAAAGGCGCATCCGGTCACAGCGGGCGCCTTCGAAGCGACGATTACGCTTGAAGCAGTCATCGAACTGCAAGGAGCCGCTGAGGTCCAGATCAAGCCCGAAGAGTGGGCCACCTTCACGGTCGAGACTGCCATTGAACACGGATCACTGGTCAAGGAGGGAGACCTCCTCGTCAAGTTCGAGTCAGAAGGACTCGACCGCGAGCTTGATGATCTCAAGTTCCAGGTCGAAGCGGGCACCCTGGCCATCAAGCTCGCCCAGATCGAACTCGAATTGCTGCAGAAATCGAACCCGCTCGACCTGGAGGCCGCCGAGCGCTCCTCACAGGTCGCCACGGAAGAATGGGAGTTCTATCAGAAACAAGGTGAAGCCCTTGCCCGCCAGAGTACCGAAGAGAACCTCAATTCGGTTCGCGAGATGGTCGAAGGCACCCAGGAAGAACTGACGCAGTTGGAGAAGATGTACAAGGCCGATGATCTCACCGAAGAGACCGAGGAGATCATCCTCAAGCGAGCCCGCAGCGAAGTCGAACGGGCCGAATTTATGCTCAAGCTGTCCCAGGTCCAGCACGACCGCCGGCTGGAACAGGAACTGCCCCGCGAGAAGCGGCAGAAGGAAGTGGCCAAGGACCGCGAGGCCCTGGCCCTTTCCAAGACCCAGGTCAGTCTGCCGCTGACGCTGAGTCAGAAGAAGGTCGAACTGGAGAAACTCGAACACGGGCAGAAGCAGCTGACACAGAAATGGGAGCGGCTGAAGAAGGATCATGAACTGCTGGAACTCAAGTCTCCCATTGCGGGGGTCGTGGTCTACGGCGAGGCGGATCGCGGCAAGTGGTTGACCACAGAGGCGATGCGAACCAGCCTGCGTCGCGGCGGCACGATCGCCCCGCATCAGGTGATTCTGACTGTGGTTCCCACTGACAAAGGAGCCTTCATTTGGGCCGAGATCCCGGAGAAGGAGATCGGACTCTGTCGTGTCGGCCAGTTCGGACGCTACGTCGAGACTGCCTACCCGGATTCACGGGTCAAGTGTGAGTTGAAGGCCATCTCCAGCATTTTCACCAAGGATGGCATCTACTGGGCGGGGTTTGTCGCGGCGGAAGAGAGCCCCGTACGCCGCATCATGACCGGCATGACCGGCAAAATGCGGCTGGTCGTGTTCTCTGAGATCGACGTACTTGCGGTTCCGTCGACTGCCATCTTCCCCGACGAAGACGATCCGAACCTGCGGTATGTTTACCTCGCAGTCGCTGGGGACGAGCCTCGCAAGCAAACGGTCGAGGTGGGGTTGAGTAGCGCGACCCGGACCCACATCAAGTCGGGACTGAAGACCGGTGACCAGATTCTGCTGACCAAGCCCGAGGTGAAATAGCGAGCCGGTTTCGGATGCCGGAGGTGTCGGAAAGGGCACTTAGGCGATCGGCTAGACTTCGCGTCCCCGAAGTCTTCGGAGACTTCGGAAGACTATCAGGCGGGAGTGCTTGCTCCCCTTCGTTATCTGGGGCTCCATGAGCAGTGGTGAAGTCCCTGACGGGTTGTTGCGTGCTGTGGAGTCTCGTGATTCCCTGGAGAGGGGCAGAGAGGGACCAGCTGCCGACTTTACTGATGCACACATGGGGAATTCCGACCGCCACCGCCATTGAGTCCATCGCCCGCTTCCCCCTACACTGGAGGAACAGACACGCCCCGCCTCCCCTCACCGAACCGCATCTCCCATGGCTGATAAAGGCAACCCCAGCAAGATCGAGGAACTCAAGCTCACGAGCAATTTCCTGCGCGGCACCATCGCCCAGGAAATGGCCGATGTCAGCGTCCCCAGCGTTTCCGAAGAGAGCGCCAACCTCCTCAAGACCCACGGCACCTATCAACAGGACGACCGCGACCACCGGGGCGGGGAAAAGGTCTTCAGCTTCATGGTCCGCACCCGAGTGCCGGGAGGCAAGGTCTCGGCCGCTCAGTTCCTCGCCGAACTCGACCTGTGCGACCAGTACGGAGACGGCTCGCTCCGCATTACCGACCGCCAGGGATTCCAGTTGCATGGCGTCGTGAAGACGAATCTCAAGGACGCCATTCGCGGCATCAGCGCGGCCAAGCTCACGACGTTGGCGGCCTGCGGAGATGTGTGCCGCAATGTGATGTGCTGCCCGGCTCCGATCAAGAACAAGCCCGCGTTCGCCGAGATACAGTTGCTCTCGGATCAAGTGGCCGAGCACTTCCGCCCGCGCTCGAACGCCTACTACGAAATCTGGCTGAAGGACGGCGAGTCGAGCGAACTGGTTCACAGCAGTGGGCCGGAGAGCGAGCCGATCTACGGGGCGACCTACCTGCCTCGCAAGTTCAAGATCGGCATCGCGCTGCCCGAGGACAACTGCATCGACATCTACACTCAGGACATGGGGTACTTGGCGGTCGTCGAGCATGAGAAGATCGTCGGTTACAACCTGCTGGTCGGTGGCGGCATGGGGATGACCCCGGCCAAGAAGACGACCTTCCCGGCTCTCGCGAAGCAGATGGCGTTCATCACTCCCGAGCAGGCGATCCCCGTCGGCGAAGCGGTGGTCAAGGTGCAGCGTGACTTCGGCAACCGCACCGACCGCAAGCAGGCCCGGCTCAAGTACCTGATCCACGAGCAGGGGCTGCCCTGGTTCAAGGCCAAGGTCGAAGAGTATTGCGGGTTCTCCCTCCCCGGCCCGCGTGCGGTCGATGTCACCGATGTCGACGACCACATTGGCTGGCACGAGCAGGGGGACGGTAAGCTGTTCCTGGGGATCAATATCGAGAATGGCCGCCTCAAGGACGAGGGCCCGCTGCAACTCAAGAAGATGTTCCGCGTGCTGCTCGGCAAGTACGGGATGGAGACACGGCTGACGGCTCTCCAAGGGGTGATCCTGTGCGACGTGGAGCCGAAGGACCGGGCCGACATCGACCGCATCCTGACCGAACACGGCTGCAAACGGGCCGAGGAATTGACGCTGGCCCGGCGGTACTCGATCGCCTGCCCGGCGTATCCGACCTGCGGATTGGCGGTCACGGAAGCCGAGCGGGTGATGCCGACCGTGATGGACGCCCTCGAAGCCGAGATGGCCAAGCACGGGCTGCTCTCCGAGCGGATTTCGGTTCACATGACCGGCTGCCCCAACGGCTGCGCGAGGCCGTACACGCCGGACATCGGGTTGGTGGGTAAGGCCCGCGGCAAGTACACCGTGTACATCGGCGGCAATGTGCAGGGCACGCGGCTGGCGTTTCTGTTCGAGGACATGGTCCCCGAGGAAGAGGTCCACACTCGGCTCAGTCCGATCTTTGGCAAGTACAAGGCGGGCCGAACCCCCAGCGAGAGCTTCGGAGATTTCTGCCACCGCGTGGGCAAGGAGGGGCTGGTCTAGCCCGATCAACAGCGAGCGCTGGACATCAGTCCGCTCTGTATGACAACGGGGATCGAGAATCATCGGAACCATCACTGAGGCCATAATCAAGAAGACTGAGTCCACCCCAGGAAGCTAAGACACGTCGAGATCAGAATCTTCAAGGGAGTACGATCCATTGAGTTTCCGACATCGGACGCACCACATATTCTGAGTTCTTTGACCGCATTGTTGGGTGACAACGGGAGTGGACAACGCCCAACATGTCGGACATGCTGCTAGACTCAGCGATGTACCGGTTCGCCGGACTCTGGGATTCATGGCAGACCCGGACGGTTCGCGGGGGAACCTGCACAACAACAACAACCACAACAACAACAACAACAACCAAATTGAATGATGTGTTTCAATCCGCCCCCCGGTGTTACCCGAGGGGAACTGCCTGCTCAACTGGTACGACCCCCCGCTCTCGACCGGCCCGCTGGAAGGCCTCAACGACAAGATCGGAGCGATGCAACGCCGGGCCTACGCCTACCGCAACTATGAACACCTGAAGGAGCGTCTCTTGCCCCTGCACCACACCAAGGACACCCGACAAGGTGAAAGCCTTGGGAATGCCCATCCCCCCAAATAGTGCGTTGAACCACAATTGGTCCGTCCGATTGAGATGCGGAGGCCCTGGCTCAACACCCCGAGCTGTCTTTGTAAATATTCCAACGAAGTGCGGAGCAATCCGTCCAAACCCACCCCATTTTATCCGTAGACATCGAATCCGGCACACTAAGTCCAATAAATTGAGAACTTCTGTTCATGACAAATTGCCTTTCGTGAGACGCGAACTAGGTTTCAGGCATCACGCCATGATCCAACTCCACCTTCGATCCTTCGTCACAAGAACTGGATGACTTCGGCGGTCCGCGGGCATCGATTTGCAGCAAGCCTGAAAGAGTGTTCTCCCATTCCATCAAGCATTGCAGGCGAATCGATGCAGCCGGAACCCAGATCCCACCGAAGGCGCAGCGCGTCGAAATCCACTTTGCGAATCTCTGCCCGTCTCTGGATGATTCACTGAACAGGAATGCGAATAATGGACTTTCCTTACACCAGTGGCCATGGACTGACAGTACTCGCCTGGACGACGGCCTGTGCCTGGATCGCTGTCCTTCTCATTTTTGTGAACGCCTGCCGGAAGCGATCCTCATTGCGACCGATGACCGATTCTCCCACATCGCTGGAACTCCCGAAGCTCAGCGTGATCGTCGCGGCGCGGAACGAGTCGGCTTGCATCGAAACTTGCATCAGATCCCTGTTTCGCCAGGATTACCCCCATCTCGAAATTGTGGCTGTCAACGACCGCAGTACGGATGACACCGGAGAGATTCTGGACCGATTGGCCGTTGAATTCTCGGATCGCTTGCGAGTCCTGCACGTCACCTTGTTGCCGACGGGATGGTTCGGAAAGCCAAACGCGCTGGATCTGGGAATGAAAATCGCCAGCGGAAGCATGGTGTGTTTCACAGACGCCGATTGCGAGTTTCAGGCGCCGTCTGCCTTGCGAACCAGCGTCGTGGAGATGCTTCGCGGCAATATTGATTTCTTCTCGATCGCGGCGAACTACACCATGCATTCGCTACGAGAATGCTTGGCCGTTCCCTGTTGTGCAGAGGCCCTGCTGATCTGGCTGCGACCGGAGCGAGTGAGTGATCCGAGTTGGCCTGATGCTTTTGCGAATGGCGCGTTTATCATGGTCCAGCGAGCCCCATTCGAGTCGATCGGGGGCTGGGGTTCCGTGCGCTCGAAAATCAGCGAAGACCTCGAGCTGGCGAGAGTGGCGAAACGTGCCGGATTGCAACTGAGTGTCGTCCAGGGGACGGGTTTCTACACCACGGGTTCGTATGCGACTTGGACTGAATCGTGGAATGGCTGGAGTCGCATCTTCAAGGGAGCGCTCACGCCCGCCCAACTGTCGATCACGCTGGGGCGGATGCTCTTTCTGTTCCTGATTCCGCTCAGTGCCATGCTGTTTGGCTTGGCACAAGCGATCCACACGGGAAGCGTCGATTGGCTGACTCACGGTGCAGGATTGGGATTTTCGATCGCGTTCGGTCTCCGGTGCATCCTGGACGTGGCTTTGTTTCGGCTGGTTGGTTCCCCGATTGCTGCTGCCCCGTTCGCTGCGCTGGGCCGGTTGTACGTGATGGGTGCCGTCACGCGTGCGCTATTATCTCACGCCGGACTGGTCAACACTCACTGGCGTGGTGCGATATTCGTTTCCGGGCAGCTGATCAACCCGGGACGGGTGAAGGCGTAGAGCCATAGCCGATGGACTCCAGCAGCACTGGTCGACGTCCGGCGTCCACCAGCTTTCTGACGGTCCGTTCAATCTGGGGCAAAAAACCGCGTTCCAGATCGAGGGGATGCAGCACGACACACGGCAGAGCCTGCTTTCGGAACCGGTATTGAATCTCTCCCCATCGATATCCCGCACGGCACAGAAGGCGTATTGGCGAAACGTCCCAAATCCAGCTGGATAACTTGAGTCGCTGACCTGTCGATGACACCACATTGCCATATCCCACCGTATAGTGGATGCCATATTGCGAGAGACGATCCGGGGTCGCGAATCCGATGTTGTATGTCGGTGCGATGAACCCTCGGGCGGGCTGTCCCATCCAGCGCTCTAATAATTCCTGGCCCGCCGCGAGGCGTCGATCTGTCTCTGCGGGGTCCAGACCATTCATTTCGTCCTTACCATCCGCGATCTTCGACACCAGCCCCTGTCGCCCCGGCCGAAAGTGTTCGAAACCGTGTAATTGAATATTCGCATATTCCTCGCGGACGTGATCCAGAAATGGTCGGTCCTTGTCGCACAGGGGGACTCCACCCCAACATGGGACGACAGCCGCGGACATCGCATTTCCCACCAGGGGTGACAGTGACTTCGTGAATGTCGCCACGTGCGAAGCATAGAGCGGTGCCACGTCATGCAGCATGACGCAGAACGACTGCGAAACATCCAAAGGTGGGGGATTCTTTGTCATGGTGGATGGTGAGTCACCGCATCGAAATGCCGTCGACTTTCGCCTCTGGGTTTCCAGTGAGTTTCAGGTACCGAAAGGCGGTCCGGACTCAATTCACAGTGATTTATCGACTCCAGTTCGTCTTTCCGTGAGTTGGACTCGACTTGGTGCGAAACATACAACTGAAGTTTTGCATTTCACCCGATCCTCAGTCGCAGCATCACGCGATCGACGGTTTGGCCATGTGCTGTGGCTTGGCTGAAGGCCCATTCCTGGGCGCGGTTCTGCCGCAGTTCGCACCTCAGGAGTGTGTACGCCAAGAAGACCAGGTCCATATGTCGTGTCTGACTCTGGCTGCTTCTCAGCGGGCACTCGACCAAGCCGAGTTGTGGCTTGCCGTCTCGATGGAAGGTCTCCGTGCCTGTTCAGCATTCGGCACCGTTTTGCCTGTCCCGCGTCATCGGTTATCATCCGCCCCGGCGACGACTGGCACCGGTGGATTGTCCGGCAGGCGTGATTTGCGTCGCTCCCGAGTTCCCAGACCAGCTTGATCCCATGCCCAGAAACATGATCGTCGCCCAGTCGGGTGGTCCGTCCCCTGTTATCAACAACACGCTGCGCGGGATCGTCGAGACGGCCCGGCAGATGTCCGAGATCGGGACGGTCTATGGGGGCTGGCACGGGATCGAGGGGATTCTCAAGGAGGAGTTGATCGACCTCTCGGCTCAGTGCTCGGATGAGATCGCCCTGCTGCGGACCACTCCGGGAGCCGGGTCGATCGGCACCTGCCGGTACAAGCTCAAGGACTGGCAGAACCAGGACTTCGACCGGATCATGGAGATCTTCAAGGCCCACAACGTCGGCTACTTCTGCTACATCGGTGGAAATGACTCGATGCACACCGCTCATACCGTGGCCGAACTGGCGCGGGCGCGGGGGCTGGATATTGTCGGCATCGGCGGGCCGAAGACGATCGACAACGATGTGGGTGACAGTGAGTTTAAGCTGGTCGACCACACGCCCGGCTACGGCTCAACGGCCCGCTATTGGGCGCACTACGTCCAGATGGCCAACGAAGAGAACAACGGCTCCTGCCCCGCCGACCCGGTCCTCGTGATGCAGGCCATGGGCCGCGCGATCGGCTACATCCCAGCTGCCGCTCGGCTGGCCGACCCGAACCGCGAGTTGCCGCTGCAAATCTACCTCGCCGAGCGGAAGGTCCATATCGATCAGATCTTCGACAACGTCAACACCTCGCTCAAGAAGAATGGTCGCTGCATGGTCGTGGTCAGCGAAGGTCTGGAGATCGAGGGGCTGCCGATTCCGGAGGAGTTCATCGTCCGCGACGCCTTCGGCCACGCCAGCTTCGGGGCCAGCAAGATCACCGTGGCCCAGTTGCTCACCAACGCTCTTAACGACAAGTCGAAGTTCAAGCTCGCCGCCAAGGGGGCTGCCCGTTGCAACGTGCCCGGCACCGAACAGAGGCACAGCATGGCCTACGCCTCGACGGTCGACCTCGACGAGTCGTACTACGTCGGGCAGAAGGCCGCTCTCCTGGCTGCGGCAGGCGAACATGGCTACATGGCGACAAT
Source organism: Planctomycetota bacterium (assembly GCA_043743415.1). Taxonomy (GTDB): domain Bacteria; phylum Planctomycetota; class Planctomycetia; order Planctomycetales; family Planctomycetaceae; genus TH-plancto1. The sequence continues at coordinate 3,890 of JAYTWO010000226.1, read as the reverse complement.
CCTCCGCACTGACTGGGAGAACTACCAAGTCAAGTACGACAAGGCTCCGCTGGCCGAAGTCGCCGAAAAGGACCGCAAGTTCCCGGACCACTGGATTACGAAGTGCGGGACCGATGTCACGGATGACTTCATCAAGTACGCCCGCCCACTGATCGGCGACGACAACGTCAGCCTGCCGATCATCAACGGCCGGCTGCGGCTGGCCCGCATGAAGCCGATCTTCGCCAGCCAGAAGTTGGAGGCGTACGTGCCGCAGGCGGATCGCGAGAAGGCCCCGAAGAAGGGGTAGGCGAACGCCTTCACAGGGGTGTAGACAAGCAATCGAGTTGTAGAAGGGACGGACAGGAGCGTCCGTCCCTGTTCCTGGCTGTTCCATGCTTTTCCGGATGCAATGATGTGGCACTTACTCGCTCGGAAACTTAATCCTGAAAGTCTTGGAATGGCTGGTCTGTTTCTTGCCATGGGGGCGTTTACGTTCATCTGCGCTCTGAAGGATTACGACTGGTACATGATGAGCAGTAAGGCGGCGATATTCCGCCTGATCCTGGGGCGGGGCGGAGCTCGCATCTTCTACCTGTTGATGGGTTTGTTGATCATGGGGGTCGGAGTGCTGGTGGGCTGGTTCTCCCTGTTCGGCAGGTGATTACTGGCGGGGTGGCGGGGTGGCCCAGACGCTGCTTTGAGCGTCTGGGTTGTGCAACAACAAGAGGGAACCGGGAACACGCTGCTCTTCTCTCCTCTTGTTCCTGCGTCACCCAGACATCCAAAGCGATGTCTGGGCCACCCCGCCTGACACCGAGGCTTGACCCGCACACAAAAGGTACTTATAGTCATCTCTTCGTGAAGGGCAATCGCTGACAAACACGCGGAGTTCAAATCGATGGCTCACAGGATCACGCTGCAAGATGTCGAATCGATGCTGGGGCAGCCTGCACATCGTGGGGACGGATATCTAATTTACCGGGGCGATTGCCTGGAGTTCCTCCAGCGAATTGAACCGGGAGCGATCCCGCTCACGGTGACTTCCCCTCCGTACAACATCGGCAAGGAGTATGAGGCGATTTGTGACATCAACGACTATCTCGATTGGTGCGAGTCATGGATTCGGCAAATTCACCGACTGACCTCTGACGATGGCGCCTTTTGGCTGAACCTGGGATACGTCTCATTGGCGGGACGGGCGAAAGCGATTCCGATTCCCTATCTCCTCTGGGATCGCATTCCGTTCTACCTTCAGCAAGAGGTCGTTTGGAATTACGGCGCTGGCGTCGCCGCCAAGCTCAGCTTCTCACCGCGTAATGAAAAGTTTTTGTGGTACGTCAAAAATCCAGATGAGTACATTTTCAACTTGGACGATGTACGCGATCCGAACGTTAAGTATCCGAACCAAAAGAAGAATGGGAAGCTGAAATGCAACCCGTTGGGGAAGAACCCGACGGATGTCTGGCAATTTCCCAAAGTCACTTCCGGGAAAGACCGCAGTTCGAAGGAGCGGACTCCGCATCCCGCTCAATTTCCCATCGCCGTCGTGGAACGGATCGTGAAGGCGTGTAGTGTTCCAGGCGACGTAATCCTAGATCCATTTTTAGGGTCTGGATCGATGATCGAGGCTGCGCTGCGAAATGATCGACTCGCTGTTGGATTTGAGTTGAATGCCAAGTACGTCGAATTGGCGGCGAATCGAATCCAACGCTACATGCGAACTCGCGAGATTCAACTCGCACAACGCTCACTTTTTCAATGAGTCGCCTCCTCAATGAGTCGTATCGTACAACACGATTAGCTTGCCTTTCTCGGAATCCGGGAGCAGACTTGCCTGTTGACCGGTCGGCTTGTCTTGACCTTTCCAGTCGGAATGGTCGAGCCAACCAAATCGGATTCTGCGAATTCGAGGTCGTTGTGGGGCGGACCGATCCGAAGCGAACTTCTCGAAATTAACGGCGATATAGTATCCGTTCTTGTTTTTCTTGAGACTGGATGCCTCTTGGGCGTAGCTGCGATTGGCGAATATCTTTCGGGGATCAGACGAAGTCTTAATCTCAACTGAGAACTGGCCGTCTGGAATATAGACCAAATCTTTTTCATCTGCTTTCTGGTCTCCACGCCATTTTCCTGGGTACAAGGCTGCGAATTCCAATGGAATCAACTCATGCAAATACGACGCCATGATCTGCGGTGTCGGGAAGATGTCCTTTCCGATCTGAATCCCATGCCGCCCGATCTTGGATTCAAAGATGCTGTCCCATGCCTCCAGGATCGGGTTAACGATCTGTTCCCCTTGGAGTGGAAACGCTCCAAGCAGCTTCATCGTCTTGGCAGCCCATCGAGCGGGTTGAACGCCTTTGTATGGAGATATGTAGGGCATATTCATCGGCCCACTCCCTGCATCAACTCAGAGATTGTGATTCCGAGCGCATTCGCAATGACAGCAATATTTCGGAGCGAGACATTTCTCTCGCCGCGTTCGATCCCGCCGATGTAGGTCCGATCCAGATCGCATTTGTCCGCAAACGTTTCCTGAGACAACCCCTGAGTCCGACGTAATTCTCGGACCCGCAGGCCAAACTGTTCCTGGATGGTTTGAACTTGTCCCATCTCGCTACGATATGAGCATGATGACGATGTTTCTACGGACGATGAGTATCAAAAAAACTCGTGGAAGGAGGCCATTGTACCCACGGCCCGGCTACGCCCCGGCCAGAATCGGCAGTGACAGCAGCATCTGGTCATCACCGTGGGTGGTGCCGCTGCTGGGCTCCTCGGCCAGGACGGTGTCAATGAAGAAGTAGAGCAGCTTCCGCAGGGCTTCGGACTCGACGCTGTCGGCCAGGGCCTCGGCTCGGGAGCGGGACTTCTCGACGAGTTGCTCAGCGGCTTTGAAGGCTCCGGTGGTGTGGAAGATGCGGCGGAGGCGGGCCAGGCGCAGGGCGTCCTCGCCGTTGTTTTCGAGGATGTCGCGGATCTCCTGCTTCTGGGCGGGTGTGGCGGCTTGCAGGGCGAGAGCTAACAAGACAGTCGGGCGGAGCGAGAGCGCGTCCTGCCCGGCGACCATCTTGTTGTTGTTGTCGCCTTCCCAGTCCTTGAGGTCGTTGAGGATCTGGAACCCCACGCCGACTTGGCGGCAGAACTGCGGGACCAGTTCTTCGTACTTCCCCATCGGCCCGGCCATGCGGAGGCCCGCGTAGAGCGCGGCCTCGAACGCCGGAGAGGTCTTGAGGGCATAGATCTGCAAGGCATCCAGCGCCGTCATCGACCAGTCCGGTGAGTCCTTCCACGCCATCTCGGCCCCCTGCCCATCGCACAGGCGGATGTGGGCATTGGCCATGCTTTCAATGATGTCGCAGGCCACGTCAGTGCCGAGATCGCCTCGGCCGGAGTTGACGAGTTTGTATCCCAACCCGATCAGGTAATCGCCAATGTTGATCGCTGGCCCCATCCCGTGGCTGCGGTGCAGGGTGTCGCGCCCGTAGCGGAACAGGTCGTCGTCCTGGATGTCATCATGGACCAGCGAGGCCTTGTGGAACGCCTCAATCGCCATCGCCACGCGGCACACGGAATCGCTGAAGGCCACCGTGTCCCCGGTCGCGTTGTTCCCATCGCGGGTCAGGGCATCGAACGCCGCCAAGGTAATAAACGGTCGGAACCGCTTGCCACCATTGGCCAGCCAGTCGTACGCCACATCCTCGGTCAGACCGAGCGGGCTGCGGGCCTTCTCCGGTGTCTTGCTCCGCACGCGCGGCAACAGCCGCTCGAAGTCCTCCGTGAACAGCTTGTTACCGGCCCGCATCAGCGGCACGTAGCTGTTGGTTTCGGGGGACGGCAGCGGTTCGTACTTGTCGAGCACTTCCCAGACCCAGCTTTCATCAAGTGAGGTGTTCTTGCAATCCCCG